>JBCDHA010000112.1:0-8772 GCA_038750705.1 Bacteroidota bacterium | reverse complement strand
CCTTTCAAGCTTCTGAGAACGGCTCATCGTCAGCAAATGAGCTTTCTCTTCAGAGGTTAATCGTATTGGGTTTCCTTTCCTGGCCATGACACTAAAATAAGAATTATTAGTTAATTAACTTAGTAATTAATACACTAGCTCATAATCAAGACCTCCAGGTACGCAAACACGTCCCAGCAAAAGTTAAAAATTGAAAATTCGGGATCCGCTCCCACGGTTTTCTAAACTGCTTACCCTGCTACTTGTGTATTCAGGCAGCGCTACAACAGCGGCAGTAAGTACGCCTAACTCTCACGATGCTCGCCCAAACAGCCCTGCACCCGAAGAGATGTGCCTCAACATAGCCCTAAAAGCAATTTCCATCTGCTCCTCTGGTATTAATTCCGGTTTTACAACTCACCTTTATTGACACCCGACTCTTGAATAGATGAGAACAAATTGGTCTTTGCCATTGATGGGGTTGAGCATTTCAATACCAACCATCTATCAAGAATTCTGACACCTGGTGGGCGATAGCACCTGATATTGATCCTACTTTTATTGAAAGTTCAATGATTAAATGATTACATCAGAATTTGAATAAACGCTTCGACGATATAGTGTAATTTGCGCGTCATTAAGTGCATTTCAAAACAGATCAATAATGAAACTATCAATTATCCTTACCATACCTCTTTTTTCACTTTTCGCTTCTTTCGCTCAAGGGCAAACTCAAAAGGACTCTTTGGCCATTAAACAAGTGGCCTTGGATTATATCGAATCTCAACATAACGTAAAACCTGAGCAATTCGAACGTGCGGCTCACCCGAGAATGGTTAAAAGAACATTTTGGACGGACAAAAAAACCGGAACAGAATATTTAAGAGAAACATTTACCGATGCCATGATCCTGGTTGCCGAAACCTACAACCAAGATGGAGACAAGTTTCCGGAGAACCCAAAAAAAGACGTGATCATACTGGATGTTTTTAATAAAACTGCTTCGGTAAAACTGATAGCAGATGACTGGGTCGATTACATGCATATAGTTAAACTGAATGGAAAATGGCAGGTGGTAAATGTATTGTGGCAATTCAATGATTCTGGAAAACATTAAACAAGAGCTACGGCAGTTTGCAGCGCAGCTTTAAACATATTTAAATGCTCTGGTGACACATGCCACCGGCCTCCATTTTAAACAAATAGAAATACTGACGTCCGAGAAAAGATTTTTTGATGTGGAATCATTCGCTTTTTAACGCCTGTTTACTTGTACGGCTGTGCTCTACGTAAAACCCGCGTGCCGGCGTATGGCTACATACCACCTAAACGATGTACTTCTTAAATGCTGAGTTCACGCGACCTTTAAATGAAACCTTGCAAGTATCGCCGGACTTCACTATTTTGACTTTAGGATCAAAATAGAAGTACGCACCCGACGCATGGACAGAGAGGCACGCGAACAAAAAAGAAAAAGACAGCCGCGATAATTAAAAAAGATGAAACTATGGCATCAGACCTAAATAAAGATAGTTATAACCCTGGTGCTGATTGGGAATTAGCTTGGTCAGATGAGTTTGAATCGGACTCTATAGATGAAAACAAATGGAATTTTCAGCAATTGGAAGCTGGCCAATTTAATGACGAATGGCAACGCTACACAAAAAGTAATGAAAACGCCTACATCGAAAACAGTTGTTTGGTGATTAAGGCCATTCATGAAAGTGATACCCATGGCATGGATCAATACACCTCTGCCCGATTAAATACATCAAATAAATACACCTTTAAATATGGTAAAATAGCAGCTAGAATTAAGCTTCCTGAAAGTCAAGGCATTTGGCCGGCATTTTGGATGCTTGGCGCTAATATCAACGAAAATGGCGGAGACACTCCCTGGCCACAGTCCGGTGAAATCGATATTCTGGAATTATATGGATCAAAGGATGATGCGGTTATTGAAGCTAATGCTCATTATGCAGATTCATCTAATAACCATGCCATGATGGGAGCAGCTTTGTATAAACTAAAACAAGGTAAGTTTTCCGATGCATTCCACCTATTCGAATTAGAATGGAGTGCAGATGAAATTAAATGGTTTGTTGATGGAAAACAATTTGCATCAATGCGTCTTTCGGAAGAGCTTTCCGCTTTTCACAAAGATTTTTTTATTCTCCTTAACATTGCTGTTGGTGGTACGCACGCCGGCCGGCCTAATGCTAACAGCAGTTTTCCTCAATATATGTACATCGACTGGGTAAGGGTTTATAAAAGGATGAGAGTAACTGACAACAGATGAATAAAAAAGAGTTGTCCGTACCTTATGTGCTATCCGGATCTTTCGTATTTCTGGGTAGCGCTATCGCCTATTAGGTTAAACCATACGAGCAGCCGGTGGTGTTTTATTCCGCCGATTGGTATAACCCAAAGATTAAGACTCCGGCCCACCCAAAAGCCTTATTTAAAAACGATACCACTGAAATTTATCAAAAATTGTATATGACCGTATTGTTAAAATAGTGAGGAGTCTTGTAATATCATAAAATAGGTATTAGCGCATCAGCAACCTCAACCTTACTACCAAGTTAAAATGGAAGTGTTTTTTTATGGCTTATTTATGGATCGTGCCATTTTACTGCAAAATGGAATCAAACCGTCAAATCCAAGAAAAGGCTATCTTAATGATTATGCTTTAAAAATTGGAAATCGGGCTTCATTAGTTCCTTGCAATAATGAAAAGTCATATGGCATTGTGATGACCGTAGATAATGACGCCATTCATAAGCTCTACGCGGAAGCCAGTGTCGCCGATTATATTCCGCAAGAAGTTGACATTATTGTAAATAGGCGTGACCCTGTGAGGGCCATATGCTATAATCTGCCAGTAGGCTTAATAACCGGAACTAATAAAATATATGCTGTATCCCTATACAAGTTGGCAAAGCGAAAGGGTTTTCCTCATGATTATTTAGATAAAATCAAAAAGATGACAAAAAAAGATGCATAACCAAGCAATGGACGAATACAAAATAGAGCCTATATAAATCCTATTCCATTTTTGATCAACTGATCATAAACTTTATCATCAATGCTATATAAATAAGGAGCCTTGTTTTGTGCTCCTGTCATCAATTTTTCATGCCTCTTTAGCATGTTTAATTTCATTATTTTTCGATAAAAATTTCCTCGATCCAGCTGCTTGCCGAGTATGGCCTCATATAATGCCTGAAGATCGACCATTGTGAACTTTTCATCCAGGAGTTCCTTACCAATCGGCAAGTAATTTATCCTTGTTCTAAGGTATTCAAGCGCCTTTTCAATCATTACTCCATGGTCCAGAATAAGTTGAGGCAGTTCTTTAACCGGAACCCACAAGCACGCCTCACTTATAAAGTCGGGATTGGGAGTTACTTTCTTCGCGTCTACCAGTGCTACAAAGGCTGTTGAAATAAATCTCTGGTTAAACCAACGGTCCAATGTAGGTAAAAACTCCTTCGGCCATATTGACCTTGCTGATCCAAAAGTTCTTCTGCTCAGTTCATTACAGTTCCATCCTCGCTTTATGGAGCTGAATGTGTAGAATTGAGTAAGGTAAATATTTTTCGCACCTGTTCGTTCCTCCAAAATATGGTGAACTGCTTCCTCCATTTCGGAATTTGCAGGAAGAAATCCACCAGGCAAGGCCCACGCATCTGTATGCCTATACTTAAGCAACAATATGTGCAATGACCTGTCCTGATAACCAAAGACCGCACAGTCTAAGGATATACCAGGGACAAATGTCTTAATCCTGCTTTCTAATGAGAGAAAATCCGTTTCATTCATTTTATTGTGTCATATTAACAAAATAAGCTCTATCTTTATTGTGTTAAATAAACATAATAAAGTATAAGATGATGAAAAAGCATATATTATATTTTTTTCTTGTAGCCGTTATGGCCTGTCAACAAGTCGAAAATTATACTGACTTAAATGGCGATGGAGCTATGCAGCCCTATGAAAATATGGACTTAAGCATAGATGAAAGAGCGGAGGATATTTTGAAACGAATGACCGTTGAGGATAAAATTAATTTATCCGTTGGCATAGGGTTCAATATTCCCGGAATGTTTGAATCTATACAGCCTATAAGAGTTCCAGGCGCAGTAGGCGGAACATTTACATTTGATTCTCTGGGTATCAATGGATTACTTGTTACCGAGGGTCCTGCCGGCGTTCGCATAATGCCACTTGAAGGCTCAGAACCTTATTTTTGTACGGCTTTTCCGATCGCTTCCCTGGTATCTTCCACCTGGGATGTAGACCTGGCTAATGAGGTGGGATCTGCCATTGGAAATGAGGTAAAAGAATACGGAATGGATATATTGCTAGCCCCGGCGCTTAATATTCACAGAGACCCTTTGGCTGGAAGAAATTTCGAATACTTTTCAGAGGACCCTTTACTTTCAGGAAAAATAACAGCGGCAATGGTAAATGGTGTGCAATCAAACGGCGTCGGTACGTCTGTTAAGCACTTCGCCGCTAACAATCAGGAAACGAACAGAAACCTTTTGGATGTCATAGCCAGTGAGAGAGCGCTTAGAGAAATTTATTTAAAAGGTTTTGAGATTGCTGTTAAAGAGTCGCAGCCCTGGACCGTGATGAGCGCCTATAACCAGGTAAACGGCAAAATGGCCTCGCAAAACGCCGAATTGATAGACAAAATATTGCGGGAAGAATGGGGATTTGAAGGGTTGGTAATGACAGACTGGTTCGCAGGCAATGACCCTGTTGCCCAGGTGAATGCCGGTAACGATTTACTAATGCCGGGAAGACCAGACCAGCGGGCTGCATTACAGAAAGGGGTATCCAACGGAGCTTTAAGTGAAGAAATTCTTAACCGAAATGCTAAGCGCATACTTAAGGTGTTATTGGCGTCACCATCATTTAATAAATACAAGTACTCCAATCAACCCGATCTGGAAAGTCACGCAACGCTGGCAAGAAAAGTAGCGGCTGAAGGAGCTGTTTTATTAAAAAATGATGGTACCCTACCTCTTAATAACCAAGATATAAACGTAGCGGCCTTTGGCATCGGATCTTACAATTTTATTGCCGGTGGAACCGGCAGTGGTGATGTAGTGGAAGCGTATACGATTTCGCTGGTTCAGGGACTAGAAAACGCGGGGATCTCCATTGATGAGGCTCTAAAAAACAACTATGAATCTTACTTGAAAATTGAAAAAGCCAAGCACCCTAAAGAAGTAAATGTATTTTTACCTGCTCCTGTTATCCCCGAGCTCCCTCTTTCTGAGCAGGAAATCAAGGATGCTGTCTCTACAACCGATATTGCTTTTATTACTATTGGAAGGAACTCAGGAGAATTCTACGACAGAAAGTTGGAGGAAGACTTTTATCTCTCAACCGTAGAGCAAGAAATGATCGATAATATTTCTAGTATCTATCATGAAGCCGGCAAGAAAGTAGTGGTGATCCTCAATATTGGTAATGTAATAGAAACCCAATCATGGAAAGATAAAGTAGATGCAATACTATTACCATGGCAAGGCGGCCAGGAAGCCGGGAATGCAGTAGTAGATGTGCTAACCGGTAAGGTCAACCCTTCAGGTAAGCTTCCAACTACGTTTCCTGTGATTTATGAAGACGGTCCTAGCGCTAAAAACTTCCCGGGAGAAGAACTAGGCGATCCGATTACACTCATGGGGATGATAAAGGCCAGCCCTTCTCGTGTGGTATATGAAGAAGGTATATATGTAGGATACCGGTTTTTCACCACCTTTGGCAAGGAGGTTTCATACCCTTTTGGCTACGGACTCTCCTACTCATCTTTCGAATACAGTCCTCTTACCGTGTCTGTTGTAGAGGGCACAATTAACGTCAGGGTTTCAGTAAAAAACGCCAGTGCAAAAGCTGGAAAAGAAGTAGTCCAGATTTATGTATCCGCTCCCGGTACAAAACTGGAACAACCTGCTGTCGAGCTCAGGGCCTTTGGCAAGACTAACCACCTGGCGCCAGGAGAGCAGCAGGAAATGGCCTTTACTATTGAGCCAAACGATTATGCATCATGGGATACAGGTCGTTCTTCGTGGGTCATTGAATCCGGTGAGTATGAAGTGAAAGTAGGGTCGTCAAGTGAGCATATTACTTCAGCTGCCAAGTTTGAATTGGATAAAGAAATACTTGTCGAAAAGCTTAGCAACTCACTCACCCCAACGATGACAATTAATGAACTATCGAGTAGGTCTGCCGTGAATTAGCCATACTTATTACCAGATTTTTGCCCATTTCCGGAAGAATCGTTATCCGTTATGAAATCCTGATAACATGACGGATAATGAATTTTCTACAGCATTCGTTTGAAACCATATTAAATTAATATTTTTAGGTATCGATATGATCCAAGTATTTTGTTGAATGGAAGGTCAATAAGAATGAAAGCTTTTAAACTGTTCCTAGTGTTTTTTATCTGCTCTGCATCACTTTATGCCCAAAATGTTGCAGATTTCTCCAGTCTAAAAATAAATGATGTTGGAAACGACGGTAAAATGCTGGACTTCGCTTTCAGCGCTGATCAATCATCATTTGCTATTGCCAATGAGAATAAGATCCTGAAAATATTCAATGGTAGAACTGGCAAATTTGTCAGACAGATACAAGGGTATCAGAATAACGTGATCGAAATTCGACTTACGGAGGATGGCAGCAAATTGATCTCACTGGGTTTTGATAATTCACTGGCGCTGATCGATGTGAAAAGCGGCAGTATTCTTCAGACACTAAAATTCAACACCAAATTAAGGTGCCTGGATATTGATCCTACGGGCAAACTGGCTGTGATCGGAGATAAAAAGGGGTTTATACATTATGTCAATCTTGAAAAAGGTGAAGTAGTAAGAAAAATTAGTTCCGGCGCTCCACAGGTAAGCTCTATTTCATTTAGCCCTGACTATTCCATGGTAGCTGCCGGCACGGGTGTAGCGGTTGGGTACATGATCAAGAAAAATCCAATACTGTTGCTAGGTTTAGATGGGCAGATAATAAAATCGTTCATAGGTTCACAAGGCGCCACCACTTCGATGAAGTTTTCCAACGATGGGAAGTGGTTGTATTCCGGACATAAGGCAAATACAAGGTCTATTATTAAATGGAACCTGGAGACTACGGAGAGCGCCTCACTCACTGAAACAGTGAACTTCATATCCAATTCGGGCTATAATTCAATAGAAGTGGATGCGTATGGCAAGCTATTGATCGCCACTACCGATGATAATGCCATTGAGATTTACGATTTGGTTACGAATCAGCGGGCTTCATCAATTAAAGGCAAAGGCAGGACAAAAATTCGGTTAGCCAGAAAACTGGACCACTTCCCTAAGCGTATTTTTCCGGTAAATAGTGGCAAATATTTTGTTATTGGTGGCTTCAATCAAAACTTACTCTACATTTTTAATTCCCTTCAGCCTGGTGTTGTGGGGTATATACATTCCTTTAATGACCAATGGGCTGTGATAGCCGCTGACGGAAGAATGGACGGTTCGCTTGATGCCATCCAAAATTTATCCTGGAAGGTAGGTTTTGATGAGATCCCGCTTGAAGATACATTTGATCGGAACTTTTTTCCGCAATTATTGTCGCAGCTTATTATAGAAGAGGAGGTCAGAGCTGAGTTTAAGGTGGAAAACTTTGTCTCAAAAGTACCGAAGATATCGATCTCATCTGTGAATGGAGAACGTATATCATCGAATACGGAAGTTCCAAAATCCAATTCAAAAAAGAGAACAATAGAACTGGAGGTAAACATAGATGATCATGCCTCTGAAGTACAGGAAGTACGTGTTTACAGCAATTCCAAGCTGGCAGCCACCTTACCCGGCGACCCCACCAGAAGTAAGTATAAATTCAGTATTAACCTTACTAATGCCAACGGATCAGAAAATTATATTTATATGATCGCCAGTAGTAAATCGGGTATAGACTCGGAGAAAAAGAAGCTGGTTGTGAATTACGAAGGCAGTTCAGATGCCAAACCAAAATTATACCTCGTTACCGTAGGTATAAATAAATATAGGAACCCGAAATACAACCTTAACTATGCCCTTGCAGATGCAAATTCCATTCACGATAAAGTAAAAACAGGCGCTACCGCTTTGTTTGACAAGGTGGTTCAATTTAATATCCGCGATTCGAAAGCTACAAGAACAACTATAATCAAAGCATTTGAGGAAATCGAAAGCGTGGCGCTTGAGCAGGACATGCTACTATTTTATTATGCAGGTCATGGGGTGATGTCGGAAGGAAATTCGCAAGACTTTTATCTGGTACCTTATGATGTTACTCAACTTTACGGCAGAAGCGATCTTTTGGAACAAAAAGCTGTATCCGCCAGCGAATTAAGAGAGCTTTCCAAAAAGATCAGTGCGCAAAAGCAGGTTTTCATTCTGGATGCTTGTCAGTCTGCCGGGGCGCTGGATGCCGTCGTGCGCGGAGCTGCGGAGGAGCGGGCCATAGCTCAGCTTGCTCGCAGCACCGGCACTTTCTGGATTACCGCAACGGGATCAGACCAATTTGCCGCCGAGTTTGAGGCATTAGGTCATGGTGTATTCACCTATTCCATTCTTGAAGGATTGAATGGGAAAGCAGATAACGGCGATAAGAAGCTTACTGTAAAAGAACTAAGCGCCTATATTGAAAGTAGAGTACCGGAGCTGTCAGAAAAATATAAGGGAACTCCTCAGTTCCCCTCGGGGTATTCTTTTGGCAATGACTTTCCCCTGGCCATTATCAACAACTAAT
>JBCDHA010000111.1:0-8818 GCA_038750705.1 Bacteroidota bacterium | reverse complement strand
TGCCGGCGAAATTGCCGACACCGTTATTGAAGCAGTTAACAAGATCGGTTCTTTGTTCTACGGTCCGGTGATTGCCACATTTACCATCGCCATACTTTTTAAGCGTATCAAGCGCAGAGCAATGAATACGGGTTTAATAGCAGGGGTATTAACGAATATGTATCTCTGGTTATTCACCAGTGAATGGCTCTTTTGGTTTTGGTGGAATGTAACCGGCGCTCTGGCTACTTTTACTATTGCGTGGCTGGTAAGCACATTGAGCAAAGAATCCCATGAAAAGGAAGGAGAAAAATTAGTGCTGGAACCTTTAGGGAAAGAAGGCTCAATTTTAATTACTTATTTTGTTGTAATCGTTTGTGTGAGTGTTTTTATTGATAGGTTACTCTAGGGCCTTTTTCGTACTTAAAAGCGCTATCGTGGTAAGGATAAGCAATAAAATAAAGCTGTTATTCAGACCGTACCGCTCGGCCAACAAGCCAATAATTACCGGACCTATGAGAAAACCAAAGTATCCGGCACTTGCCACCGAAGCCAGCCCATAGGCAGGTGTAACCCCCTCCTTCTTTGCTGCACTGCTAAACAGCACCGGCACCACACACGAGTAACCTAACCCAATACATACAAAACCAAGTAACACCAGCCAAACGTTAAGAAGCAAAAGCAATACTATTCCTGCCAAAGCCATTATACACCCAAAAACAATTACTTTGAGGTTGCCATACCTCAATGTATAGTAGTCACCATTGAACCGGCCGAGAGTCATAGTAAAGGAAAAACCGGCATAGCCAAAGCCAGCTATTGTGGCATTAGTGTTTAAAAAATCCTGGAGATATACCGTGCTCCAATCAGCAACTACCCCTTCTCCGATCATAATGCAAAAGGCAATAATTGCCAGACCCAGCACCGGAGAACGCGGTATTACAAAAAAAGAACTCTCTTCCTTGTTTCCTTCATCATGAACCCGCCCTATGTTCTTTTTGATAACAAGAAAGGTAAATATGAAAACCAGGGCTCCTATAGTCATAAAGTGCAAAAAGGCACTTACACCAGCCTCTGCCAATAAACCGCCCAGGGCGCCGCCCACAATGCCCCCCAGGCTAAAAAAACCATGACTAGTGGACATAATGCTGATCTTCTCTTTTTTCTCTATTGTATTTACTACCGCATTCATGGCAATGTCTACCCAACCCATGGCAAACCCAAGCACAAAAAGAGCAGCGCATAGCAACGTGAAAGTAGTAGCAATTACCGGAAGAAGGATAATAAAGCTGAATGCCACCAAACCGTAAATGGTCGTGCGCCCCTCCCCGATATATTTGATAAGTTGGGCGCTAAGCAACATGGAAACTATACCGCCTAAGGGTACAAAAAAAAGAGCTATACCAAGATCTCCCTCTGATAATTCCAGCGTTGATTTTACTTCTGGTATTCTTGTTATCCAGAAGGCCATCAAAACGCTTAAAATAAAAAATGTTAACCCTATGCTTAAGTAAGTCGGGTTCCCGGAGTAGATGTAGAGCCGCCTGAGCATAACCTCAAAAGTAACGTACCACAACTACTCTTTCTATGCCTATACTGGCCCATTTTAAAAACATATTAACCTCTTTTTTGCCTTTACGAGAAACATAGTATTATTGCCGGATATGCAGCCACTCCTTGAAAAAATAGAAAATAACTTTGGAAGCGCCTTCTCTGTGAGATCATATCAGGGAAATCATATCTGTAGAATGCCCTTTTGGCATATTCACCCAGAGTACGAACTGGTTTATATCAAAAATGGGCACGGCAAGCGACATGTTGGGAAATCTATTTCCACCTATACTAATGGGGATTTGATCTTACTAGGCCCGAATGTACCGCATTCGTGCTTTAGCAATCAAACCTATGACAACAATGTTGAAGTGGTTATACAATTTAATCATGATTTTGCCGGGCCTGAGTTTTGGAAGGTACCTGAAATGGGCCAAATCGGGCAGCTGCTAAAACGCTCATCTCACGGGATTTCGTTTGGCGAAAGTCTAAGAAATAAGGTCGGGGAAGAAATCATTGCCTTGAATCACTGCATTGGTTTTGATCGCTTTGTTAGGTTCATCAAAATTCTAAATGATTTAGCCCTCACTAAAGATTTTACGCTCCTTGGGGCCGGTACGTCTAGCTTAGTAGTTAAATCAACGGATTATGACAGGATAACGAAGGTTTACAGCTTTATTGAAACTAACTTCCAAAATACCATCACGCCGGAAGAGGTTGCCCGGCATGTAAGTATGACATTACCGGCATTCTGTAGGTTCTTTAAGCGCACCACAGAGAAAACATTTACCACTTTTCTCAATGAGTTTCGAGTCTCTCATTCCTGCCAATTAATTATGGAAGGAAGGAAAACTCTTTCTGAAGTGAGCGAAGCTTGCGGCTTTCAAAGTGCCTCATATTTCAATAAGCAATTCAAACGGATTGTGGGTACCACACCCACTCAGTATAAAACAAATTTTATTAAAGTATTAGCTTCCTGATTATGATCATTGAACATGTAGCCATCTGGACAAAGGATCTGGAAAAACTAAAAAACTATTACTCAAAGTATTTTCATGGTACCGTAAATGACAAGTACCGCAATCACAAAAATGGATTTGAAAGCTATTTCCTCACATTTAAGTCAGGCGCAAGATTAGAACTCATGAAAATGTCAACCGTATCCGAAAACAAAAACGATACGGTAATACAACAACACCTGGGCATTATTCATTTCGCATTCGGGGTAGATACCAAGGCAGAGGTTGATCACAAGGCTAACGAACTGAAAGCCGCGGGATTTCAGATTTTACGTGGCCCGAGAACTACAGGTGACGGGTACTATGAATTTGAAACCCTCGACCCTGACAACAATAGGATAGAAGTAACTTCACTCAATTAAAAAATACATGGAAAACGTTCAATTGATTGGTCTTTTAGCAGGCATTCTTACTTCTATATCATTCCTTCCACAGGTTATCAAAACCTGGAAAAGCAAGTCCGCCAAAGACTTATCTCTTAATATGTTCATGCTGTTTACCACAGGCATTATACTTTGGCTGATCTATGGATTGATTATAAGAGACTGGCCTATTATTCTGGCTAATGTATTTACGCTATGTTCCTCGGCCACTATTCTTTACTTTAAGCTTCGCTATAAGGAGTAGTTGCTACACCGGAAACTGATAAACCTGCTTGTTTTCTATCACCTTATCCAGGCTTCTTTTCACAAGGTCCCCCATAGTTTCGCATTGTTCGAAATCCGGATCACTATAGTGTTTGGCAAGGTCTTTTCCCAATTTTCTGACGTTCTCAATTGGAGATATCTTATCGCTGGACATCGCCCGAAGCAGGTCAGCGATTTCCGTTCTACTTACTTTATACCTTCTGGCTATAAGGGACCTTTCTTCCTTTTGATATTGCCTCACAGTCTCAACCGTCATACAGTTTAATCCTATTTCGATCAATGGGTTGTTTTCCTTAAAGTATTGAGGCAAATAAATACTCTTTCTACCCTCGTAAGACTGTTGATCAAAATCTATAGCTCTGATGCGATAATCTACATCCTCGAAATCAGGCGTAATATTAACTACAAAGTTACTGGAATGCATGTCTCCTAAGAGTCTGATAAAACAACGTTCATTGAATTTCACAAACTCTTTAGCCAGTCTGGTCTTGTTCAAGTTAGGATCGTCCAGGTATTGCTTAATAAACTGATCACCCGGAACCCCTACAATGTGCTGCTCAACTAAGGTATTACGATCCACGTAGTAACTGATCCGGTTGGGTGAAAGCAAGTGCTCCAGTTCTAGTCCATATATTCTTGAGGCATCGGCCACCTTAATATAGAAGTAGTCAAAATTATCATTTATGCGGTTGACAATCCGCACCCGAAATGGCAACGTATTCCCGTAAACACATAAATCAATTCTATCCACATAAAGGTGCTGCATTACTGACAGATCACCACCTGCTTTTAGCATGGCGTAGATCTCTTTCAAATCATTGTGTATCTGCAGCATATCGCTCTGCGGATAGAATACACTCTCCCACAGGCTATCCTTATCTTTTCTATCCCTTAATGGAATGGTATTGTCGTAGCGCAGAAGATCGGTATACTGTACCGGCAGTCTAGTTTCCCGATCATATTTTATTAGATATTTCCTTAAGGTATTACCTATAGGATATATGGTTTTCTTTTTGCTAATAAGTGCCATTATGGTCAAATGTAGGGTATATGTGAAGGAGTGCAATAGCCATTCTAGTCTACGGACTTTCTATGCCGGAATGAAAACTTATACCTTTCATGAATATAGCATCGTGTGTTGAACATCTTGAAAGATCATTCTAAAAGGAGCTAACACAAGCATTAAGAAAAGGGGTTTAGATAAATAATTCTTCTTGGTATTATTTCTAATCCCGCGTTACAAGGTAACAATTATTACGCTTTTAACGAACTTTAAAATGACATGACCATGAAAAGATCTCAATCACCTCACTTGGACAAAGGTTTGATCATTACTAAATTGTAAAATACCATTAAATCATGACCCCATGCTAAAACATTTATTAATGACAATGTTCTTTTTTACTTTTTCACTAAACGTAACAGCTCAGTTTAATGCGCAGGACATAAAGTTGTCCTTATCCGGAGCACCGCTTATTGGGAGTTCTGAAGAGCCGGGCACCACCCTGAACGGAACATTTTTAAAAACATCATTTGGGTATTATATCAGTAATTCCACTTCAATTGAAATTAGCTTTGTATATGCTTTTTATAAAGACTTTATGATTGACAATATCGATGCTCAATACCAGTCCTATGCCTTTGTACCTTCCTTACGTACCCATCTTGTTAATAAAAGTTCCTTCCGGCTATTTGGAGAAGCAGGCTTTGGTTTAGGCACCATTGAATACCAGCCTCAAGGCTCCGGCTTTGAAACTGAAACCTTTCGTCGGCTTAGCGGTGGCATATCTATTTTTAGTTTAGGGTTAGGCGCTAACTACTACTTTAACTCCAGGTTTGGCATGGAAGTACTCATTCCTTATATACGTACTAATAATATTACTTCAGGAAACAGGAATCTTATTTATTCCGGTTTAGGCCCTACCATTGGCTTAACTTTTAATTTAAGGTGATCCTTCCTTCCTTTTGGAATAACTACCTGTTTTTAAGTCAGATCCACTTCTGATCATTTACCGCTCTTTCAAAGTCCACCTCACCGGTATGCTTCGTCTCTTTGGGCTCGAAAAGTAAAACCCATACTGCCTCTCCGTTTTCAGTTCTTGGAAAGTGCTCAATTCCTCTTGGCACTACCAACATCTCCCCTTCTTTGATGGTCTCCACTCGATCTCTGAACTCCATAATCAGCGTGCCTTTGAAAACCATGAACAGTTCGTCTTCTTCTTCATGGCTATGCCAAACAAAATCGTCTTTCAGCTTGGCAAGTTTCACATATTGACCATTTAGTTCGCCTATGATTTTGGGCGTCCAATGTTCTTCAAAGTGGCCAAATTTTTCGAGTATGTTAATGGTGTTCATGGTTCTAAGATACTAAGCTCATTTCGAGTTTTCTTTACCATTTTGGCAATTCTAATCACCTGCATTGGCCTTGTGGCGCTGCGGTCTTATTCTTATGGTCTAAGGCCCAAAGAGATTTGTATAAGAAAAGGCCTGGAAGCCAAAAGGTTAGGGCCAATTGCTATTTTGTCCAGCGAACACCCGAAGCTCCTGAGTCTGGCAATATTATTCACTTCACCAGTAATCGGGCAGGTTTCAACAAAGTACTTTAAAACTATTCGTATAGAATAGATATTCGTTTAATTATCCTTGTATTTCCCTCTTAGAAAGGGCAGTACTTAGTTACTCCCGCCATTTAGCTGGTGGGGGTAGTTTTCAGCTTTGAAAAACAATCTTTTCTCAGACGCTTTAAAGACACCTTTTTCCCGTTCAAAAAATTTAGTCGGACACTAGTAAATCGAAACATTAACCTCAACATTCTGGTTCTCCCTAAATGAACCGTCATTAACACAATGGCAGTATGATTAGACTACCGATATCCCTCTTATTCCTTCTATATTGTAGCCATTCTCTTTTTTCACAGCAATCCTACTTAAAAGGATACGTAGTCTTGACTACCGGCGACACGCTAAATGGCAAAGTAAAGGATCGGGATATAAATAGAGGCCGTTTACTCAGCAGAATTAGGTTCAAACAAAACGGTAAGAAATTGAAGAAATATTCGGCTTACGACGTATCCAGTTACAGTGTTGACAATGTAGTATTCGAATCAAAGTGGTACGATGAACAAGCTGAGTTTTTCAATTTCAGATATCTAAACCAATACGGTAGAGGTGAAAAGGTATTTCTCAGAGTGAATAGCAAAGGTAGACTGTCCTGCTATACCAAAGAATTCGTTGATCAGGATGACGCTGCCATTAATGGCTTTGAACTCTTTATGAAAGAAGGAGATAATTACTTTGCAAGAGCGAATCAAGGTTTATTTGGTTTGAAGAAAAAGAAGCTGGCCAGGTATTTTTCAGATTGCCCTGCACTTGTTGAAAATATAAACAACGGCGACGTAAAAACAGCGCTCGAAGTAACCGTGTTCTATAATTCTGAATGCGATGAATAGTTGTGGGGCTTAAAAATTTAACATCTACCTACAAAAGTCTATTTCTGATAGATGCAACGGGTGCCGCAGTTACTGCCTTAATGCTTAGCCAGGTACTTGCAAGATTAGGTGATCTCTTTGGCATGCCCGTTAACATTTTGTACATCCTAGCCATTATAGCTACCTGTTTTGCGCTTTACTCCCTGATTTGCTCGTGTATGGTAAACCAAAACTGGCGGTCTTATCTCCAAGGTATTGCCATAGCGAATGCAGTGTATTGCATACTCACTTTGGCATTGGTCATTTATTTATACGATACATTAACCTGGTTAGGCATTGGCTATTTTATTGGAGAAATAGGAATTATATGCCTCCTGGTCAGGTTTGAGTTAAAATTGATGCGGCAATAAAAATCATAGCTAGAGTAAAGTCGGAATTATAAACGCTGCAAAATTTGCGTAACCGAAAGGTTACACTTATATTAGTAACCGAAAGGTTACGCAAATGAGAAGAGACGTATTTCAAGCCATAGCCGATCCAGTACGAAGGGATATCATTCAATTACTAGCTGAACAGCAGCTTTCTGTTAATGCAGTAGCGGAAAAATTCAAAATAAGCCGACCGGCAATTTCAAAGCATCTGAAGATTTTGAAGGAATGCGATATCATAGATATTTCCCGGGAAGGTCGGGAGAGATATTGCAAGATCAAACCAAAAAATCTCATTCCAGCTTTTATGTGGATAGATCAGTATCGCAAGCTGTGGGAAGATAAGCTGGACTCATTCGAAAACTATTTAATGGAATTAAAAGACAAACAATCAAAATCATGATAGAATATCCTACAAATCGTACCATTACCATTAAACGTATATTTGATGCTCCCCTGGCGCTGGTTTGGGAAGCCTGGACGCAACCCGACCATATTGCCAACTGGTGGGGTCCTAAAAGTATGAACACCCGCGTTCTTGAACATGATTTCAAACCCGGTGGACGCTGGAAGTTTGTAATGACCATGCCAGATGGCAAAGACTTCATCACAGAAGGTGTTTACTCGGAGATCGTAGATTTTGAAAAAATAGTAACGACAGCAGATTTTAAGCCGATGACGCAAGGGGTTGAACTCCATATCTTATTCGACGCGGATGGAGATAAAACCAGCTTTACCTTTCATGTAGTACATGAAACAGAAGAGTACTGTAAACAACAGGAAAAAATGGGTATTTATAACGGCTGGGGTTCAACTTTTGATCGATTGGAAGCGCATTTGGATAGTACAACTAATAACTAAAATGTATATTCTTATGAAAGCAATGACATGTAAACAATTGGGTGGAGCGTGCGCTGTTGAATTCAAGGCAGCAACGTTCGAGGAGATGGCTGAAATGAGCAAACAACACGGTATGGAAATGTATCGGAAAGGTGATGAAGCACATTTGAAAGCTATGCGTGAAATGCAGGAGCTTATGAAATCACCTAAAGCTATGCAAGAATGGTTTGAAGGCAAGAAAAAAGAATTTGATGCGTTGCCGGATACGAACAACTAGAATCGGGATTCCTGACATTTCTTGTAGAAATTCAGGAATGACACAAACCTTACTTTGACTTAATTACAAAAGTGATCTTTCCTGTTGAAATAGGTGCAACAATGGCGCTGCTGCTGGTTTTGCTAAAGGTAAGCTTCTCTACCTCCTGACGATAGATCTTTTCGATGGTAGGGCTAACTGTACTCTCAAGTCTTCTTACAGACAATATCTCACCTTGATCATCCACTTTGATCTCAAATACGATTCTTCCGGTTTCACTCGATGTATCATCAGGCTTGGGCTCAAAATCCCACATCCAGCCTGCCATGTCCAAAGCAGAACCTCCTCCCCCTCCCGGATTGCCATATAGGGCCCGGGAATCTAATGTGCCCTCAGGATCACCCTTATCTCCGGTTTCATCAATATTATCACCTTGATTGGCAGCTTCAGCTTCGTTGCTTTCACCTTCGTCGCCCTTAGCACCATCGGCAGGATTTTCCGGCTCGTTGTTCTCAACCGGCTTAGCCTCCGGTTTTTTCTCTTCTTCTTTCTTTTCCTCCTCTACTACCGGTTTAGGCTCCTCTTGCTGAACTTCAGGAACTACATCCGGACTGTCTTGTGTATTATCGACCGTTTCTATTACTTCCTCCACAGGTTCAGCAGCTTCTTCT
>JBCDHA010000110.1:0-8832 GCA_038750705.1 Bacteroidota bacterium | reverse complement strand
CCAGTGATAAAAGAAATGCGAATAAGGTTTTCATAAGTTTAGTTTTATAAATCAATAACAAGATAGTACTAATTATTTTCTAGATAAAGATCATGCTCTTGTTATTCTATTATTACCTATATTGTGTTCGATTTCGATCACCCCTGTGCACAAAGGAACAAATTATGACGCCAAACTGGCCGATAATGTACATCCTGCGGTTGGCATCATTTTGGACAATACATATCACTCAAACCTAAACATATGGAAAAAGAATCGGGTAAGGTCTTAATGATTGATGATGATGAGGATGTATTATTAGCCGCCAAACTCCTGTTGAAGAAAAATGGTCATCATGTTATCATTGAAAAGAACCCAAAAAAAATACCCTTCCTTCTGAATAATGATACTTATGATGTAATACTGCTGGATATGAACTTCAGCAAGGACATCACCAGCGGAAAGGAGGGTTTTTATTGGCTTAGCCAGATCAAGGAGAAAGATCCAAATGCTGTTGTAATACTAATTACCGCTTTTGGTGATGTGGAAATGGCAGTAAGGGCGTTAAAAGAGGGCGCCACTGACTTCGTATTGAAGCCCTGGCAAAATGAGAAACTGCTTGCTACTATCTCTACCGCAATCAAGCTCAAAAACACCTACAAAGAAGTTGACAAGCTGAAAAAAGCAAAAAAGCAACTCGAAGAAGATATAAACCAGCCCTTCAAGGATATCATTGGTAACAGCGCCTCTATTAAAAAAGTATTTGATCTTATTGATAAAGTAGCGAAAACGGATGCCAATGTATTGATTTTGGGTGAGAACGGCACCGGAAAAGAACTTATTGCTCGTGCCATACATCAGCGCTCACTCAGACATGATTCGAGTTTTGTAGGTGTGGATATGGGCGCAATCACCGAAACGCTTTTTGAAAGTGAGCTTTTTGGTCACAAAAAAGGATCCTTTACGGATGCCAAAGAAGATCGGGCCGGCAGGTTTGAACTGGCCAACAGCGGCACCCTATTTTTAGATGAAATTGGCAACTTAAGCTTACCGCTACAGTCTAAATTACTTACTGCTATTCAGAATAGAGAAGTCACAAGAATAGGCTCCAATAAAGCCGTGCCTGTAGATATACGTTTAGTTTCAGCTACAAACATGCACGTCCATGATATGGTAAATGAAGGATCTTTCAGACAAGACCTGCTCTACAGAATAAACACGGTAGAAATCAATTTACCTCCCTTGCGCGAACGTTTAGAGGACATTTCCCTTCTCGCCAGCCATTTTCTGGATAAATACACGAAAAAATATCGGAAAGAAATTCATGGGTTATCAGAAGAAGCAATTATGACGTTACGGAAATACCCGTGGCCGGGAAATATCCGCGAACTTCAACACGCCATCGAGAGAGCTATTATAATGAGTGACAATCATAAATTAGAATCCGATGACTTTTTCTTTTTGGCACAGTCCAAATCTGTGTCAAGTGCGGAGAACTATTCGGATAATCTTAACCTTGACGCGGTAGAAAAATCATTAATTCAAAAGGCCATTAATATTCATGACGGCAATATATCTAAAGCGGCTAATGAGCTAGGACTTACAAGGGCCTCGCTCTACAGAAGGCTGGAAAAGCATGGACTTTAGTAATACAAAACGCATTGTATTATATAGGATTGGATTCATTATTCTGACGTCCTTTTTCCTGGCCTCACAGCTTTATTCTGATGGATTTATTATAACCGAGCTGGTAATTACGGCGCTTTTGATATTTCAAGTCGTTCTTCTGATCAAATACACGGAAAAATCAAAGTCAGAAGTCATGAGCTTTTTAAGCTCAATTAAACACGACGACCTTGGACGATCTTATTCCACCGACTCAAAAAACAAGGAGGTGAACAAGTTGAATGCCGAACTCAACCGTGTACTACTGGATTTAAAAGAGGTAAGAAAAGAAAAAGAAGCTGAATATCAGTATTTAAAAAATATCGTTCAGCATATCGGTATAGGGTTAATTACCTTCAACCAGGCAGGAGAAATCCAGATTATGAATACCTCTGCTAAAAAGCTCCTTCGTGTGGGCAATATTAAAAATGTGTCTGACCTGAGGACGGTAAATGAGAATATGGTCGATACATTTCGGCGCCTGCGAACGGGGGGCAGAGACTTATTACGTTTTGAGATTGGAGGTGAAATAGTACAGCTAGCTATTTACGCCATAGAGCTTACACTAAGTGGCGAGTTGTATAAACTGGTTTCCGTTCAAAATATCCAAAACGAATTGGAAGAAAAGGAAATGGAAGCATGGCAAAATCTCGTACGAGTATTGACGCATGAGATCATGAATTCCGTCACCCCCATTTCTTCTTTGGCCAATACAGTGGAGGAAGATCTGAATTTGCAGTTAGATGCAACTGAGGACAATCGAACACTCTCAAACGATGATTTTGAGGACATGCACCTTGCTATTCAAACGATTAAGAAAAGAAGTGAAGGACTTATCACCTTTGTTCAGGATTTTAGAAATCTCACGCACATTCCTAAGCCCAAATTAGCTGAAATAAAAGTCAAAGAGTTGCTTGAAGAACTCATTGTACTTCATAAAAATGAAATTAAGGAAAGTGGCGTGATCGTCAACTACCAGGTAGATCCCGAGAACTTAACTATCAATGCAGACAAAACGCTTATTGACCAGGTTCTGATCAATTTACTCAAAAATGCGTTGCAAGCATTTGATGAGCAAACTAACAAATTGGTTCAGCTAAGCGCATTCTTTGATGAGAAGAGCAGACCAATAATATCAATAAAGGATAATGGTAACGGTATTGACGATGAGGCCCTGGAAAAAATATTCATCCCGTTTTTTACCACAAAAAAATCCGGCTCGGGAATCGGGCTTAGCCTGTCACGACAGATCATGCGACAACACCAGGGTGTGTTGGGTGTGAAGTCAAAAGTTGACGAAGGAACAGAGTTCTTTTTACGTTTTTAATCCCCTTTACAAACGCTTTTCTTAATAACTATTTGAGTTATTTTCCTAGTTTTACCCAAAGTGTAAAAAGCGCATAATGGATACGCACGAACAGATAACGAAAATACTTGTAGATAAACTCGGGCTCGCAGAAACAGAAGTTACTCCTGATGCGAGTTTTGTTCGCGATTTAGGTATAGACTCCTTAGATTATGCCGAACTGGTAATGGAGTTTGAGCAAACATTTGATATCCGCATTCCCGATGAGGATGCCGAAAAACTTCAGACTATTAAACAAGCTGTGGTATACATAGAAGGTAAGATGAATACTTAGTTCCAAATTAGCAAACATTATATTCTAACCTATTTTAATGTTTGTTATGTAAGTAGACATTAAAATTCATTACCTGTTTTACTCATGAAATCATAAAAAAACAGGTGCATAAATTCGACTAAATTTTTATGTATTTCTGCAGATCCTTAGCTGCATTCTTTTTCTCCGCACTCATTTATCGATTATGGAATTTCTTCGGTTCAGGTGCATACGTATCCTGCTACCATCAATATCAAAACGTATAGCTTACGGTTGCCAGGTAATTACGGGGAGCGCCGGGAAATACCCTTCCGGAATTCAGGCCTCCAATGAAGTAGCGTTCGTCAAATACATTATTTACGTTTAAAGATAATTTAACGTTTTGATATTGATAATACAAAGCTGCTTTAGCAGTGAAATAACTCGGAAAATTAATCACATTATCAATCAAGTTTGCCGCGGGATCAATTGTTTGACTTTCACTCACGTACCTGAATCCCAGGCCAAATCCTAAATTTTGAAGAAGCCCACTGCTCAACGTATACTTCCCCCAGAAGCCGGCTGTATGCTGAGGGTTATTATTTTCAAGGTCCAATACAGCAATTTCATTTTCAACCTCTGTAATCTCTACATCATTATAGGCGTAGTTTGCCGTAATAGATAGATTTGGCAAAATACTACCGGTAATGTCAAGTTCAACCCCTTGGCTTTCTTCTTCTCCAAGTTGGATAAGTCGAATAATTCCACCTGTATTGGAAGGATCTTCAATGAGGCGGCCACTCTGATTGATTGAATAAAATGATAGCTGGGCCAACAAACGATTATTGAAGAAAGAGGTTTTAGTACCAAATTCAATCTGATCACTTTCGAGTGGGTCAAAGGCTTCTCCCGGATTCAGAGAATTTACACCACTCGGAAAATTTTGCAAATTGTAAGATTCGGAATAACTAGCGAATAAATTAACCTGATCATTTAGTTTGTAAGTAATACCAAGGCGTGGCAATAAAACAGTATTGTCGATTGCATCGGAAAGATCTACGCCATCGCCTTCCAGCCCCCCTTGATCCAGCTCTTCATAGCGTAGACCGGCTAATACGTTTAAGCGATCTCCTATTTTTATCAAGTCTTGCAGGTAGTAACCCCGATAGCTGTTCTCAAGATTGAAGGCTAAAGCGGCCTCGCTTAAGTTTAGCAACAGCTCATCCAAACTTTCAAAGACCTCCCGATCACTAAAAACAAGATTAGGTACGCCATTAACCTCCCCTGTGGCAGATCTTGTTACTCCGGTTCGATCATTTTCAAAGTAATCAAAGCCCAATACCAACTCATGACTCAAGGATGGTCCCATATTGAACTTCCCAACCAAGTAGGTAGCAAGAAAATTAGAAGATGTGGCGGTTACTCGGTCATTTACCGTTCGAATCAGTTCAGATCCGTCATCGGTAAACTGATTATTTGACCGGGTCTCCAAAAAGTTCTGATCAAAATCAGACCTGGAGAACGAGGCATTAAAGGAAAGAAAATCCGTAATCTTCCTATTTGCACTTACGGTCAGTAGCGTATTTGTATTTTGTCTGTTATCGTATGGTTCTGCCGTATTAAAGTTGATAGGCAGGGCGAATAAATCACCTTGTAAAACAGGCATGCCTCGATCCACACCCGCCTGATCATTTGCCTGTGTACTCACTAAATCTACGTTGATGCTTGTTTTATCATCCGGGAGATAAGAGATTGATGGAGCAATTAATAAACCTCTGTTGATCTGAAAATCTCTAAACGTCTCTGCATTTTCCCAAGCTACATTCACACGATAAAGCAAATTCTTTTTTTCATTCAAAGGACCGGTAATATCAGTTGTAGCTCTGAACGTATCGAAACTACCAAAAGTAAAGCTTGCTGACGCACGCTGAGTTTTCAACGGCTTTTTGGTTACTGCATTCACAATCCCGCCAGGTGAACTATTGCCAAAAAGTGCTGCTGCAGGACCTTTGACTACCTCAACACGCTCATAATGGCTTGTGAATGAAGTGGCAGAAAAATCAAAAGACACGACTACCCGGTTACCATTGATATAATCTTGTCCAATACTAAATCCTCGTGAGGTAAATTGATCTGGACGAAACTGGGTAATTCCTGCAACATTTTCTGAAATTTCAGCTACCCGGAAGATCTGCTGATCCGTAAGAATTTCTTTGTTAAGTACTGCAATACTTTGAGGAACATCTTTGATAGTTGCTCCTGTTCTGGTAGCGGAGAAAGTAACATCAGGGGTATAATCTGTTTGTGTTCGACCCAGCACTTCAACCTCCTGCAGTACGTATGAAGATTTCTCCATTTTAACATCTACCACAATTTTTTCTGCCGAACCTAAAACTACATCTCGTACAAAAAGCTCATATCCCAGATACGAAACTTCGATCTTGTATTTTCCGGATTTAATATTATCTATGGCATACTGTCCATTCAAGTCGGTTACAGCGCCAAGCGGTGATGGTTTTAACTGCACCAATGCACCTACTATTGGTTCGTTTTCGGTGTCAACAACGGTGCCAGAAAGCGTTCCTGTTTGAGCCAAAGACGCAGTAACACTCAACATTATGACACATATAAAGACGTATATATTTTTCATCTGAATTTCTTCTGGTTATGGTAAAAATTATTCTGGAAGTAATGCGCTGTTCTCAATAAATTTCAGTGTATTACCAAATTCAGCCGAGGCTTGCCCGTAAAGAACAAATGTTCCAAACTGACCCGCAGCCGCATTGTTTAGGGTAATATTCACATCATTACTCACTCTCACTCCGTTGACAGTAGCCCATATGGGAAGAGGTAATATTGAGGCGGTAGGGAATAGCAATTCAGCATTATCTTTAAAATCAAGCTCACCCAGAGCTTCCGTAACCCCCAAACTTCCAAAGAGCACATCAACAGGAAGAACGGTAAATCCAACGGCCGTTGCGTCGATAAATAGAACCATACCGCTTACTTCACTTGACAGGTTAATAGCATCTAAACCTACCAAGTTTGGTGGTATAGTATTTTGATTGTATTTTTTTGAAACAATAAGGAGCTCGGGTGCTTCTAAAGTACCTACCAAATAAACCGTAAAACTCTGGAGTGCCTGCATTGTTTGTGTGGCAGATAACGTACTTCCATTAAAATCCACTTCGATAGCCACGTTACCATCAACATCAGTACTCTGGTTAAGGTTAATCTCGTAATAGGTATTATCAGATGAAAGTGACGCTACTGAATTTCCAGTAATATTTGCTGAAGGAATTCGGAGTACGGCAGATTGATCGCTGTCAATTCCGTTAATCAAAAGAATGTTTGCAAGTTGTGGGTTTATATCGATATTAACAAAGTCCCGGGCTTCCTGATCACCTCTGGCTATAATCATAGAAACGGTAATTCTCCCGGAAGTACCCTCATCCACTACAATGGTAGGAGTTGCTGAAGTTGAGGCTTGTATAGAGGGGCTGGAACCTTCAGGAGATGCCGTAATTTCCCATGAATAAGTAAATCCAAGGTTATTGACGTCTGATGAAGCTGATCCGTCGAGGGGAATTTCCGTTCCACTCTCTTCGGTGAAGAAAATAAAGTCTTCACCGGCATTCGGTTGAAGCACGGTAAATTCCACTTCGTCAAAATCCGAGCACGAGAAAACGGTAAAGATTGAAATAATAGCTAGCAGGTAACTTTTGCGTATCATTTTTAAATATTATTTAGAAACATTTTAAATAAGAACCAAAAGTGCAGTCAGTATACTTTAAAAACAAGTAAACCCTCTCGCTTTTTACCTGCAGTATCAAAAAATAGGAGCAGAAGCTCAATTAACTTAGTTTGTAAAAAAACGCTGGTTCACCTGTAATAAGCGATGAAATAAAAAGAATAAGACGCAAAGGGAGTTATTGGCTTCAAAAACTCTTACTACGATAGTTTACTGTAAAATTGACATCAGCCACTGGTCTATTCCGTTTAAATGGCTTAAACCGTACGCCAGACAGGCGTACCTCAGTATGACCCTATTTACCGCAAGCATAACTGCGCCACCGAATAGCCATCGTTGTGTATAGCGAAAATTTGAGATCAAATGAAATCGACAGAAAATAACAAGCTCAGACATAAAGTCTGAGCTTTATTTTCTTAGTGACCTTGTCAGGATTCAGATAATGATGATTAGAACCTTCTCCAAGCGATTTTACCTTACATCTGTGACGAATTTGTGACTAAATCCTTCCGTTATTCCAGTCAATTGGAATAATATTTCAGCTTATTCCAGTCCTGATCATAATAATGGAATAATGACTTTATTGAATCTGTTAATTAGGAAAATAATCAAAGTAAAAGAAGTGCTTATAAAACTATTCACTAACTTCAAACGTTACTAACGTAATACATCATTATATGATCAAATCATTTAGCGATAAAGAGACGGAAATCATATGGAGTGGTTTTAGATCAAAGAAGCTCCCTAACGAAATCCAGAACATCGCCAGGCGTAAATTGAGAATGATTAATAATGCTCAAGATATTAATGACTTAAGAATACCTCCAGCTAACCGGTTAGAAAAGCTAAAGGGCAACCTGGCGGATTATCACAGCATTAGGATCAACAAACAATGGCGAATAATCTTTCAATGGACCAATAATGATGCATTTGAAGTTGAGATCACTGATTATCATTAATGAATCGATATGCAAAAGCTAGCTAATATTCACCCAGGAGAAGTGCTCAAAGAGGAATTCTTAGAGCCGATGAACATATCAGCGTATAGGCTGGCTAAAGCCACCTTCATTCCCCAGACCCGGATAAGTGAAATATTGAAAGGAAACCGAAGGATTACAGCTGATACCGCCTTAAGACTTTCAAAATTCTTTGGCACCACTGCCAAATTTTGGCTAGGACTTCAGGACGATTATGATCTGGAGGAGGAAAAATCAGACAAAATGGATCTGCTGAAAGAGATTAAGAGCATCGATTCTGCCGCATGATCATATGATGGAGGCGGTGCTTTCATTTTTTAATGTTTGTTCAGACATAAACATTAATTTTTATCGTTTTTAATGTTTACTTAAAATGTAGCGCATGACAATGATGTGCACAATAAGGTAAACATTAATGCCCCTATTATTTTAATGTTTGACATCTGATTAAACAATAGCCTTGCCAAGACAGCTAACAGCTTGAGCTACTCGTGAACGGCTAAGTAGAGAGTCAAATTAAGGTGGATGGTTCAAAAAGAAAGGCGGTCATAAGTAGCTTCAACCGCCTTTACATTGGGTATAAACCGTTTACGCAGATAGCGATCTTACCGGTAACTCTCGCTAAGCCGCTTCTTCATTGTCACTCAAATACGAGGCAAACTCATCATCCAGGTAAAATTTAGCCGTTTTCCAAAATGATTCGGCCGCCTGGTTAGCGGTATTGCGGAGATCCCGGCTAACCGCTATGAGCGCTTCAACTCTATCCGGATCCTCGATACTGTTCCTGACTTCATCGAGCAGATCTTCTACCATGGCTCTTAGTTCGTAAGCTTCTTCCTGGTTGATACTCTCACCGTCACGT
>JBCDHA010000109.1:0-8861 GCA_038750705.1 Bacteroidota bacterium | reverse complement strand
AGGTACTCATTTATCATTTTGCGCATCTCAAGCGGAGATAGGTTATGCCACAGCTTGCCGTTGCGTGCTATTGAAAACTGACCTGTTTCTTCTGAAACAATTAAAACCATAGTGTCTGTTATTTCAGACATTCCGAGAGCAGCTCTGTGTCGGAGACCAAATTGTGCTGATAGCGTTTCGCTCTCTGAAACCGGAAGTACACATCTGGCGGCCTTAATTTTTCCCTTGTAAATTACTACGGCCCCATCATGCAGAGGGCTATTCTTATTAAAAATAGCCATGAGAAGGCGCTTTGAAAGATATGCGTCTACCAGATCTCCTGACTCCGCATAGAATTTTAGCTCAGAATCTCTTGAAAAAACAATAAGCGCTCCTGTGTTAGTGCCACCTAAGGTTTTAGCTGCTTCTATTACCGGAGTGATATTAAACCCGTCAAGTGGGTTTCTCTTTTTCCAAATGAAAAGGTTTTTAAAAAAATTATCTTTATTGAAATCAGTCGTTTTTCCAATGAGCAATAAGAACTTACGAATTTCAGGCTGGAAAAGAATAATGGCTGCTAAAACACCAACACCCATAAACTGACCCAAGATCAGCCCCAAAAGCTCCATCTGGGCTGCACGAACTATGAGATAAACCAGGTACAGGGATAGAATGCCAAGAAATATTTTTACCGCAACGCTCCCTCGCATCAGTTTATAGATTTGATATAACAATATGCTTACCAGAAGCACATCTATTACATCTACCCAACTGATCTCAAGAAAACCGATGCTAAATGAGAAAATCAATTATCTATTCCTTTTTTATGAAAACGTTAAATTAAACAATTTGATGCTCTCTGCCGCTTCTTTTACGTCGTGAACACGCAAAATGTCGGCTCCGTTATGTAGCGCAATTGTGTTTAAAATGCTGGTGCCGTTCAGAGCGTCTTCGGGACCTACGTTTAGTGATTTATAGATCATCGATTTTCTCGATACGCCGACAAGAAGAGGCGTTCCAATGGTTTTTATGAATGTCAAGTTCTTTAATAGCTTGTAGCTTTGTTCAGCAGTTTTGGCAAACCCGAAGCCAGGGTCTAGTATTACGTCTTTAACCCCTAAGGATCGAAGCTCACTGTGCTTATTTTTTAAGTGCTGATATACTTCTAAGGTCACGTCATTATAGTCCGTCTTTTCTTTCATGTTTTGTGGCGTTCCTCGCATGTGCATAGCAATATACGGAGCATTGGTTCTGCCAAGTAATTCAAACATCTCCTTATCCAGGTCGCCGGCCGAAATATCGTTGATAATATCGGCGCCATGGTCTAGCGCCTCTTTAGCTACCTTAGCACGAAAAGTATCAATTGAAATATATAATTCAGGCAGCTCTTTGCGTATGTTTTTGATATGCTCGATTACTCTCCTTAATTCTTCATCTACACTTACGTCATGAGCTCCGGGACGCGATGAGTACCCGCCTAAGTCTAAAAACAAAGCCCCATTTTCCAGCATTTTTTCTGCACGTTTGAGTACCATAGTTCCTACTTTGGCCCGACTTGCTTCAAAAAATGAATCCGGCGTAAGGTTGATAATGCCCATGACTTTCTGAGTATATAAACTGACCAGATCACCGCGGAGGTTTAGTGTTTTTTTATTCGAAAAAGCCGTATCTTGCGCCACTTTTATTCGTATGGTTTAAATCCAAAGAAAGCATATTTTGATTGACAAAACAGTAAGCGAATATAAGGAGGTGATTGAGGAGTGTAAAACTCTTTTTAAAAAGAAAACGCAAGATTACGGCACCGCCTGGCGCATCTTAAGGGTACCCTCGTTAACTGATCAGATTTTTATCAAAGCCCAGCGCATCCGAAGTATCCAGGAAAAAGGAGAGCAAAAAGTAGATGAGCATGTTTCCGACGAATTTATAGCCATAGTGAATTATTGCATAATGGCCATAATGCAGTTGCAACTTGAGCCTAACAGTAAGCTGGAAATGTCAATAGATGAATTGCTGCCTTTGTATGAAAAGATTTCTGATGATACTTTGGCCTTGCTTATGGATAAAAATCATGATTATGGAGAAGCCTGGAGAGATATGCGTGTGAGCAGTATGACAGATATTATTTTAATGAAGTTATTGAGGGTAAAACAAATTGAGGACAACCAGGGAAAAACATTAGTATCGGAAGGAATTGATGCTAATTATCACGATATGATAAATTATGCGGTATTTTGTCTCATCAAATTGAGAGAGGAGTAGTCATGTTAAGAAGAGCGATTGACCTGTTTTCCAGAATTTTTGTTGGCGGACTGTTTATATTCTCCGGACTTATAAAGCTGAATGATCCTGTAGGAACAAAAATAAAACTGGAAGAGTACTTTGAAGTATTCAGTAGCGATTTTGGGTCTTTTTTTGAGTGGTTTATACCATTGGCACTTCCTCTGGGCATGTTCCTCATCGTGCTGGAAGTAGTTTTAGGGGTGGCGGTATTGATCAATTATAAAATGCAAGTCACTACCAAAGTCCTTTTGGGACTGATGATATTCTTCACTTTCCTAACGTTCTATTCTGCCTATTTCAACAAAGTGACGGATTGCGGATGCTTTGGGGATGCTATACCTCTTACACCATGGCAGTCTTTTTACAAGGACGTGATTTTGATGGTGTTTATTCTGCACTTGTTTTGGTATAGAAGCAAGTATGAAGCTGTTTTACGAACTCTGCCATCCAATGTTATTGTAGGTATTACCACTGTTATTTGCTTTATTTTAGGTAAATATGCTATTGACCACCTTCCCTTTATCGACTTTAGACCGTATAAAATAGCTGATAGCATTCAACTGAATATGATAGCTGAGGAGTCGCCTAAAGTGGAGTATACCTTTATCAAAAATGAAGAAGAAGTTACATCTACAAGTTTTCTGAAGGCCGATGATGGCTATGAATATGTATCGTCAAGAGTTGTTAACGAGAAGGCCTCCACACCCAAAATCACGGATTATCAGGTTATCGGAGTG
Source organism: Bacteroidota bacterium (assembly GCA_038750705.1). Classification (GTDB taxonomy): domain Bacteria; phylum Bacteroidota; class Bacteroidia; order Cytophagales; family Cyclobacteriaceae; genus Fulvivirga. The sequence continues at coordinate 5,865 of JBCDHA010000109.1, read as the reverse complement.
GATGGTCAAGATTATACTCAAAAAACATTTGAAGGTTATAAATTATTACTTGTAATCTATACTGCTGATGCCAATACCAAATACATTAGTGAAATTAAGCAGTTGGTCGATAATACAACGGCTGAATCAATGATACTCACCTCTTCAGCGGAGGAGGCCTTTGAAAACTTCAGACACGAATATCAGCTGGCTGTTCCTTTCTATTTCACTGATGCCACAGTGCTTAAAGCAATGATACGTTCGAGTCCGGGCATTCTGCTGCTTAAAAATGGTATTGTGTTAGGTAAGTGGCACTATAATGATGTACCCACATCAGAGGAGATAAATCAAATCATTGGCTAAGGTATTTCTTTTAGGTATGCCCGGATCTGGTAAATCTACCTTGGGTAGCAAGGTGGCCGCTAATTTGGAGATTGAATTCTTTGATTTAGACACACTTATCGAAAACCATGAGAAACGTAGCATAACTGAAATATTTGAACAGAAGGGGGAACAACACTTTCGTGAAACAGAGAGAAAGTTACTTCAAGCGGCTACAGAAAGTAGTGAAAATTTTATTATGGCAACAGGGGGTGGAACACCATGTTTTTATGATAATTTACAAAAGATGCAGTCATCGGGAATAACAGTTTTTATTGATCCTAGTCTTGAATCTATCATAGATTGGTTGTCCAAAACAAATATTAATCAACGACCTAAACTTAAAGATGTAGACCTTAGATCAACCTTGATTGACACTTATCAGATCCGTTTACCCTTTTACAGTCAGGCAGATCATACGTTTTCCGGGGTATCCGCTAATGAACAAAGTCTGATTAAATTTTTAAAATCAGCAATTTAGAAATTTACTCCTACGGTTAATGTCACCCTTGTCGCGTTTTGTTCGGCTACGGCTTGTGGAGCTCCGGGGTAGGGGCTTATCCTGTTCGCGAAACCATCTGAATGCACAATAGCCAGATCACCGTAGTACTTTTTTTTTCGAATACCTAGCCCGAAAGAAAATTGTGTTTCATCTTGTTCCAGATTGTTTTCCACTGGGTCTTCAATATAGGCGAAACCTCCACGTACTCTAAATATCTCATATCTAAATTCCGCTCCGAGTCTGTAATTCAAAGCGTTATTGAATCTATCTATTGTATTGTTCTCCTCTGAGAAAGAAAACCCGTCACTCGGTTGTGATAAATTAGCTCCACTGTAATTTATTCTTTCTACTTCAGCGGTAATGAAGCCACTCTTATTCAAAAAGGCCGTTACTCCGCCTTTTAGTCTCGATGGTGTTGTGATATTATAATCGAAGTCTTCGTAAATAATACCTTGAGAAAAAAAATCGGAAGTGTTATAAAAAGCGCTAAGCTCAATTTCCTGAATTTGTGAGGCTGAATAATACGTAGGGGTAGTATAACTTATTCCTAGCAGTATTTGATCTATTGGTCTTACAATTGCCCCTAAAGTACCGTTTATTCCTATACCACTTTGCTCATACTCGTCCAAAAGCCTCAACTCGATCAGATCCCTTTCTGTCGGCCTTTCGATTAAAAGTCTTTCTACCTCTTTATTGAAACTGGCTATGCCAATGCTACCACCCAGGTATACCTTGTCATCATAATTGGCTCCATAAGCCAGACTAAACTGATAACTTGCTCCACGAACGTCTATGCTTTCTTGTGTTTGTACAGGAAATTCTTCATTTGGATAGCCTAGTTCACCTGTGTTAACGTCAAAAATGTTTCGTTCGGTAAGTTCCAGGGTTTCTCCAATATTAGGTACTCTTCCGAAAACGTCTTCAACCGGAAACAGTTGATCATCAATCACAATTTCTGACTCTCCATTGTAGGTGAAATTAACTGTAGTAGTTAGATCGACCTCGAAGGCGAGGTCTGTTAGATCTGTGAATCCATCAAGGTTGTCCTGTTGTACTGCATATCTTATAAAGTCATAATTTGAATTTGATCCCTCGTAGGTAACTTGATTTTGAAAATCGGCGGTTCTATTCAGGCTAACTCCAAAAGACTGGCTTTTCCATTTCCCCTTGCTTTTAGCAGTATTGATAACTGCTCCCAAGTTTGGGATATTGAAATTTAACCTTGAGTCTTCAACGGTATTATTCAGGTACTCCGAACTGGTATTGATTCCATTAAACTGAGTGCTGAAACTAAACTCTGAACGATTAAAAAAACCTAAACCTGCCGGGTTGGATGAAACAGAGCTGATATCTCCACCAATTGCTGTTTGAGTTCCCCCCAATCCGAGAATACGAGCACTACCACTATTATTTGTTCTGCTAATATCTAAAACCAAGCCTGGAAAATCGCTGGCGTCCTGACTGATGGCAACGTTTTGGCTTACACATACCATCAGAAGGCTTACTATTGCAAGCTTTAAATTCCTATTCATAACAACGAGATTCTAAGTTTGCTACAAACCTTTAGTTTCCTCTTCTGCCACTACTGCGGGAAGATGAGCTTCTGCTTCCGGAAGACCGTGATCCGCCACTAGATCGGGAGACACCACTACTTCGACTTCCGCTGCTCCTGCTGCCAGAGAAGCTTCTGCTTCCGGAAGATCGCGATCCACTAGATGGTCTGCTGTAAAAGCTTCCTGACCGTGATCCATTACTTGAGCGATTATAGCCACTAGACCTGGAGTTACCTGAAGATCGGCTATATCCACTTCTGGAGCCTGGCGCAGTTGAGCGGCTGCTCCTGGAATAATTTGACGAAGAACTTGAGTTGCGGCTATTACTGGTATAACTCCTGCTGGACCTTGAGCTTCTTGAAGAAACGGATGATGCATTATTACCTCTGGATCTTCTGTAGTATCTGCTTTGACCACTATCAGCCGAACGTCTTGATGAAGAATATGCGCTTCTGCCAGATTCACGTGAAGAACGGGTGCTGTTACTAGCTACTCTGCTGCTAGACCTTCCATTAGAAGCGGAACTGCTCACCACTCTTGAACTTCTACTTGTGGCAGTTCTTCCGGCTACGGCAGTTCGCGAAGGGGCTACTCCCCTTGTAATAGTTCTGTTCGCTCTTGACTCATAGTTATTGATAACCACTACATTATTTCTGAAAGGTGTTGGACAGAAGAATGGATCATAAAACCAGGGATCGTAGAACCCGAAACCGGCACCTCCAAACCAGGGATCATATCCCCAGCGATTACCCCAGCCGTATCCAAAACCTACATTCCAGGAGTTAAATCTATTCCAACTATTCCATCGGTTCCACCTGTTCCAACCAAACCCAAATCCTACATTTACATTTAAGCCCGGTCCAAATCTGTTAAAGCCAAATGGTGAGTAGAATGGATCGAAAACGGTGCCTCTGTAAAAGAGTGGATCGCTCCAGTATACATCTCGTGCATCTCTGAAGTAGGTAGTATTACCGAAACGGTCTTGAATTACAATATCTGCATCATTTTGAAAATTATTGACGACTTGTTCCTCGCGATAATCCTCATTGAAGTACTCGTCTTCCTCAAACCGGTTACCACTGGTTATTTGCTCTTGGTCAGCTCTGTACTTTGCAATGTATTCGGGGTTAACATTTTTTTCTGAGAAACTTTCATCTAAGTCAGTTGAAGCTTCTTCGATCTTGGCGATCTCAGCATTTTTCTTAGTTGTTTTCTGTTCTTTAACTTTTCGATCTTTCGAACTGAAATACATATCATCATATTCTTGAGCAAAGACTAATGGTATGGAACTGACTAAAACTAATAAACTTAGGGCGGATGACTTGATGTAGGTTCTCATAATTCTCCTGTTTAGTTTTATAAACTTAACTATATAACGCCAATTGCGAAAAACAGATTCATTATTCTCTCTATATTTGCTGGCTTATTGTTGACTTGAATTTAACAAAAAACATACCAATATTTCTCAAATGGCGAAATCACTTCCAAAAAGGTCTGAAGATTACTCCTTATGGTATAACGAAATAGTAAAGCGAGCAGATTTAGCAGAACATTCTGCGGTAAGAGGGTGTATGGTAATTAAACCTTATGGTTACAGCATTTGGGAGAAGATGCAAGCTGAAATTGATCGTATGTTTAAAGAAACGGGACACACTAATGCGTATTTTCCATTATTTGTACCTAAATCCTATCTGAGCAAAGAGGCTGATCATGTGGAGGGTTTTGCTAAGGAGTGTGCGGTGGTTACCCATTACAGATTAAAGAATGACGAGTACGGTTCCGGTGTGGTAGTAGATCCTGAGGCGAAGCTTGAAGAGGAACTTATAGTAAGGCCTACTTCGGAAACCGTAATTTGGAATACCTATAAGAACTGGATACAGTCCTATCGTGATCTGCCAATTTTAGTTAATCAATGGGCAAATGTGGTTAGGTGGGAGATGCGTACCCGGTTGTTTTTAAGGACGGCTGAATTTTTATGGCAAGAAGGTCATACAGCTCATGCTACAAAGGGTGAGGCCGAGGCTGAAACAAAACAAATGCTGGATGTATATACCGAATTCGCTGAAAGCTTTATGGCCATGCCGGTCATTAAAGGAGTAAAGACTGAAAGTGAGCGTTTCCCCGGGGCAGTGGATACTTATTGTATAGAGGCTCTTATGCAGGATGGGAAAGCGCTGCAAGCAGGAACTTCACATTTTTTAGGTCAAAATTTTGCAAAGGCATTTGATGTAAGGTTCGCCAGCAAGGATGGCAAAGAAGATTATGTTTGGGGAACATCCTGGGGGGTGAGCACACGACTGATGGGAGCGTTAATCATGGCACACTCTGACGATCAAGGACTTGTGCTTCCTCCTAAGTTGGCGCCAATACAGGTAGTAATAGTACCGATATACAAAACAGAGGAGCAGTTGCAGTCAATAAGAAAGGTTGCCGATCAAATACGTACGGAACTAAGGCGCTCAGGTATTTCAATAAAATTCGATGACCGGGATACTCAATCTCCAGGCTGGAAGTTTGCCGAATATGAGCTCAAAGGTGTTCCGCTAAGAGTGGCTATTGGCCCCAGAGATATTGAAAATGGAACAGTGGAGGTCGCCAGAAGAGATACTAAGGAAAAAGCTACATACCAAACTTCCGGAGTATGTGATACCATTAGAGAGCTTTTAGACGAAATCCAGTCCAGCATCTACAGAAAGGCATTTGACTTCAGATCAGACTTAACCACTAAGGTTAACACTTACGATGAATTTAAAGAAGTGCTTGATAGCAAGGGTGGCTTTGTAATGGCTCACTGGGACGGTACAGCTGAAACCGAGGAGAAGATAAAGGCAGAGACGAAGGCAACAATTAGATGCATTCCGCTTGATCAGGATGAGGAGCATGGCCATTGTATATACAGTGGTAAGCCTTCTAAAGGCCGGGTGGTATTCGCCAGGGCTTATTAGATACTTCCGGTATTGTCTTTCATATGACCAACGCAAATGCCGAATTAAATCTAGTTTTGTGCGCTTATGAAACTAGTGGATGAATCCGATTATAAAAGTTATAATTCCCGCATTTAATGAGCAAAACGGTGTGGGTAGTGTTATTCGGGACATTCCTCAACATCTAGTACAAGAAGTTATAGTTGTTAATAATGCTTCCACTGATGAAACGGAACGTGTTGCGGAATCTGCAGGAGCCACAGTTTTAAGAGAGGAAATTAAAGGCTATGGCCGTGCCTGCCTAAAAGGAATTAATTACGTCTCGGATTCTGTTGACAAAGCGGATATAATTGTATTTATTGATGCTGATTATTCTGATTATCCTGAGGAAATGGAAAAATTGATTACGCCAATAATTTCTGATAATGAGGATCTTGTCATTGGTTCAAGAGCTTTGGGGAATCAGGAGAAGGGGTCCATGACACCTCAGCAAGTTTTTGGCAACTGGCTGGCAACTAGATTGATT
>JBCDHA010000108.1:0-8911 GCA_038750705.1 Bacteroidota bacterium | reverse complement strand
GAGATGTTAGCGGAGCCGCTGGCAGTTCCCTCACAGTTTGCGTCGGTTACGCTTACCAGCTGGTAGGTGCCAGGTTGATCGACTGGACTGATAGTGACCGTTTCATTCGCGTTAATTTCATATTGATTACTTCCATCAGAGTAGATCACCGTCCATGGGGCCACGCCGGTAAGGCCAATGCTTAAGTCGGCGGCCTGTCCTTCGCAGATTGAGGCATCACCGGATAAAACTGCTGTTGGTTTATCAAGGATGGAGATGTTAGCGGAGCCGCTGGCAGTTCCCTCACAGTTTGCGTCGGTTACGCTTACCAGCTGGTAGGTGCCAGGTTGATCGACTGGAATGATAGAGACCGTTTCATTCGCGTTAATTTCATATTGATTGCTTCCATCAGAGTAGATCACGGTCCATGGGGCCACGCCGGTAAGGTCAATGCTTAAGTCGGCGGCCTGTCCTTCGCATATTGAGGCATCACCGGATAAAACTGCGGTGGGCTTATCAAGGAATGTTAATGTTCCTTGGCCGCTGGCGGTACCCATTTGACCCAGATTGTCTTCTACTGATAGTAATGAATAAACGCCTGCGGCAGTAACATTAAGGTAGTGCGGTGATTCTAGTATTTCAATTTCCTTTGTTTCAGCTTCATGTGAATAATTAACAGTCCATGGAGCTGAACCGGTCAGGGTAATTTCCAGTTGCCCGGCGTTATCGCTACAAAGTGCGATATCTCCATTAATCGCCGCCGTAGGTACCGCAATACATCGCAGACCCGGGTCATCACTTGCCGTTGATGTTCTACTCGTACCATTTGGGCTTGATAACGTCCAAACCAGGTTATCGCCGTCAAAGGCAACCTGGAATTGATCCTCATGACGTCCGGGCTCGAAAAAAAATGGCTGACCGCGATCTACAGGTGACGGAGTAAACTTATTTCCATCACCATAAGGTATGACTACCGCTTTATCATTCTCATTTTCATACCCAAAGTGTGCAACATAAGAATTGCTTTCTTTGATGTAATCAACACACTCTAATACGGGCGAAACGGCTTCATTCGGAGGACAAAGGTCTTCTAAGTTGATATTAAAATCGCCCATACCGGTTTGTCCATTTCTTTCCCAATCGAACCAGCTGGATGCGCTAAACTCGTTGATATCTTTTCCTCCGGCACTAAGACCTATTTGAAACGGATTTCCTCGCTCTGAGAATGTGAATATATCTGTATTGTCGTCAATTCTTTGCAGATAAGAGGAAGAGTCATTCAATACATAATAAACCCAGGTTTCTGTGTACTCGAGTCCTTGACCCAGTTCTGTTTTAGGATCAAAAATATCTGTAGCATCGAAGTTCGAGTTTAATGCCCATTGGCTTCCATTTAATGCACCACCACCAGATGTGAGTGTTAATATACCATAGAGGTTAGCGCCATTATTATCATATATAAGCTGCCCCTCTTCAAAATCAAATTTTGCATTTCCATTGGAAAAAGGGTCTCCATTCATCCAAATAGAATGCTGTATTGATCCATTTGTAGTTGACGAAGATGCTTTAAATAATTCTTGTTCTGTGTTCAGATCTGCACAGCTAATAAATGGAGGAGGGTCAAGAGAACAGCTACCTGGATTTGAAACAGCCGGTTCTTCAAATTCAATACAACTGCCGGCTTCATAGGTGATATTTGTAATCAGTGATTGGAGGTCACATTGACACACGATACCATCTGCACAGATGGTAAAATCGACTGTAAAACTCGAAGAGCTGCTGGCACCGCCGAATCCCGTAATTGATGATATATGAAATCCCCCCAGGCCGGTATATTGGTCTGTTACATCGAAGATTATATCCCAGTTACCGGAATTACTAATATCCTGTACTACTCCACATTCCGGAATAGCAACAAAAAGCTGATCTAAAGGAGCTATGCCACTTTGGTCATAAGATATTTCGAGAGTGTATGAGGTACAATACTCAGTATCAGAAGTAATCTCAAGTGTAGAAGAGAAGCCACCACACCCTGAGCTTCTATTGTGAAATGAAGCATGTGCTGCAAAAGAACTTAATAAAAAAGCAAGTATCAGTACATGTGACAAACGAAAAGCACCAACCATTATTTTCCTAATTATTATCGTAATAGACCTCTTTTTTGGAAAAAAGTTAAAGCAAACTTAAATCCTTGTAGTTACATGAATGCTATTTAATGTTAAAAAGTAACCTAAAACTTACATCAATTTCATTAAGTTGTTCGCTTTTTAATTTAATTATTAATCCATAAAGTTTTATTTATAATCTTTTGTTAGTGTTCGGCTGAGTTTTCGAACAAGAGAAAAGTGACTTTAAAACAGCTGAGGATAGATTTTTCTTCAAAGCTGAAAATTACCCCTGATGAGAACTGACCTTTAGGGAATACAAAGGGTGTTTTTAGCAAATGATTCCAAATTAAAGAATCTTTTCACGGACGCGAGTAATTATCATTTATGTAATGGGCTATACTATCTGCGATAGTTTTACAGGGATTCCACTTTTCAAAGTACTTTTTAGATTTGTTTCAGGTAATTTAAGTTCTTTTTGATGAGTCTTAAATTACCTGAATTTTTGGTTATTTTATTTAAAGCGAATATCTGATAGTTTTAATGGAGATGATCATAAATATCAACTTTCATTTAACTTTGCGGTTTATTTAAAAAGGCAATAATCAGCACATGCATCTTAGTGAACAAGAAATTGTTAGGCGTCAAGCTAGAGAGGAACTGGAAAAACTGGGGATTAATCCATATCCTTCAGAACTATTTAATGTTAATGTCTCTATCAGGGAGATTCTGGAGAACTATGAAAAGCGAAAAATAGATTATAAAAATATTTCTTTGGCGGGCCGCATTATGAGCCGAAGAGTTATGGGATCAGCTTCTTTTGCCGAACTGCAGGATGCCACCGGAAGGATGCAAATTTATGTACGCAGAGATGACATATGTAATGGTGATGATAAAACCTTATACAATACGGTGTTCAAGCGGTTGCTTGATATCGGAGATCTTATTGGCATAGAAGGGCATGTATTTACTACTCAAACAGGCGAAATTTCTATCCATGTATCCCAATTAAAAATACTCAGTAAATCACTAAAACCTCTTCCCATTGTAAAAGAAACTACTGACGAAGAGGGTAATGTAGTAAGGCACGATGCATTCTCTGATCCTGAAACGAGGTACAGGCAGCGGTATGTTGATCTCGTGGTAAACCCTGACGTACGAGATACTTTCATTAAGCGCACGAAACTTGTTAACTCAATGCGGGATTACCTGAACAACAAAGGGTATCTTGAAGTGGAAACTCCCGTCCTTCAGCCTCTTTACGGGGGTGCTGCAGCCCGTCCTTTCAAAACGCATCACAATACACTGGACATGACGCTTTACTTACGTATAGCGAATGAACTCTACCTTAAACGACTTATTGTGGGGGGCTTTGATGGAGTTTATGAATTCTCCAAAGATTTCAGAAACGAGGGCATGTCTAGGTTTCATAACCCGGAGTTTACCCAGGTAGAGCTCTATGTGGCGTATAAAGACTACAATTGGATGATGGATCTGGTCGAAGAGATGATCGAGAAAGTTGCCATTGATTTACACGGTACCACGGAAGTTCAGGTAGGTGACAATAGTATTGATTTCAAACGTCCGTGGAAAAGGTTTACCATGTTTGAGGCTATCAAGCACTATACGGGCGTTGATATCAGCGAAATGCAAGAGGATGAATTGAGGGCTACTGCCCAAAAACTTAATGTACCTGTTGATGAGACCATGGGTAAAGGAAAACTGATCGACGAGATTTTTGGTGAGACTTGTGAAGGGCAGTTGATTCAACCTACATTCATAACGGACTATCCTGTAGAAATGTCTCCGCTGGCTAAGAAGCACAGAAGTAAAGAAGGCCTTGTGGAGAGATTTGAGGCAATAGCTAACGGTAAGGAAATATGTAACGCATTTTCAGAACTCAATGACCCTATTGATCAAAGACAGCGATTTCAGGATCAGCTTGAATTAGGAAAGCGAGGTGATGAAGAGGCCATGACACTTGATGAAGACTATCTTAGGGCGCTTGAGTATGGAATGCCCCCAACCGCTGGCTTAGGAGTAGGTATAGATCGGCTGGCAATGATTATGACTAATTCGAATTCTATTCAAGATGTGCTCTTCTTTCCTCAAATGAAGCCGGAAAAGAAACAGGAAGTTTCAAGTGCACAGGATTTTGTGGATCACGGAGTGCGTGAAGAGCTGGTGCAAATCCTTCAAAAGTTAGGCTTTCAAACTATTGGTCAATTAAAAGAGGCCAATCCTAATAAGCTTTTTAACGACGTGTGTGGTATGCGCAAAAAGATGAAACTTAGTGGGGTTAAAAATCCTGATCTTAATGAAGTTAAGAACTGGCTAGCCTAAAACTGATCGAAGAAACTTCTGTTCCTATCAATTTTCAGGTCTTGTAACAAGGAAGACTTCACTCTAATAGTAAAGCTGTAACTGGTGAATCTACCAAAGGGTGTCCAGTTAAAATTCATCACCCAACAGTGAAGATCACGATTTATACCAATGGTGGTCGTAGTGAATTCATTATTTTGAAAATCGTAACCTGAGTTGAAATTCACTTTCCATTTTTCTGTTAGAGATAAATCACCTGAAAACCGTAGAGTCTGAGTAATCTCTGAATTCTCCAGGCCGGTTTTGGTGTAATTAAAGTTGTAGTTAACTCTTAAACTCCATGGAATTTCAAAATCGATGTAAGCATCAGGGTTGTTCAACAAAAAGTCCTTTTCCACTTGGCTAAGATCGGAGTTCGCAATTTTATTAGCGTTTTGAGAATCTTTTTTCTGTCCTTTGGGGTTCAGGTTCGTGCTCAGTGCGATAGTAGCTCTACTTAACTGACCGATTCCGTTTCCAGTATTCCAGGTATATTGGTCTACACGTCTACCCCGGCTTGTCCCATTATCGATATACACATAGGGATCTAACTGCCCGGTAAAATTGATGGTCAGTTTTTTCTGGAATAATGCCGTGTTTGCGCGAAGGCTAATTGATGAAAGCTTAAAGGAGTCCGCTACAACATTGTAGCTACCGCTAAAGCCGAAATTGTTAAGTATAGGTACTTTACGAGCTTGGTCCGTGGTGTCCTTTTTAGTTTTCACTTTCATTTCCAGAGTATTTGTTAGTGAGAAACCTACAGAGCCACTTTCACCAGCACCGGGAGAACCAAAAATATAACCCTGGTATCTATTTGCAATAATTTCATCGCCTTCTTCTGTTGTTAAGCGCTGATAATAGCCAAACTTTTCATCACTAAAGTCGGGTCGGTAAGAGAAAGAAATACTGGGGTTCGCCACATGGCGAATGGCCTGAATACTACCTTTTTTAAAGAAATAGGTGCCATAAAGTCGGGTATTCACGCCTATTCCATAGTTATATTCGTAAACCCGGTTGAATCCATCCAGTGTATCAATGACTATGGCTCTTGTAGGATCGTCGGGATCCAGCCCATACTCCAATTTATCAAAATACCAGCGTTCCTCATAGTTAATGGAGGGGCTGGCCGTAAAATGTTTAAGCAGGCGAAATGAAGTGGCTACGGGAATAGTATGCCTGAACCCGCGATTGGCATTCTTGAAATAAGTACCAAAGGTTTCAAAGTTAAATGCGCCAATACTGTCTGTTTCAGAATCTCCAATGCGGCCTAAATTATTTGTTATTTCATTCGTACCTGCCAGAGTATAACGCAGGCTAAGTTTGTCTAACACCCCTTTACCACCACCACCCTTTTTCTGGAAAGGATAGATGTTAGACATGTTAAAGGTTAAGGAAGGTAAGAGTAAATCAACCTCATTTGTACTTACATCCTGATTATGCCTCGCACTTAACCCAAGCGAAAATAATGAGCCGAAAGTAGTGGAGTAGTTAACATTCGAGCTTAATTTTCGGGTGAAGCTATCAAAATTAGGATTGTTAGGATCATTGTTAATACCTAGAAAATTATTAGTGCTGTACGAAGATGTAGCCGCATTAACGGATGCCGAGAATCTGCTTCTTCCTTTGCTCTGCGGGCTATGACTCCAGGTTAGACGGTAGTCATTTCTACTATCCAAAATCTCGATGTCATCGCTTGTTCTCAGTTTAGTATAGGTAAAATTGAAATTTCCATTATAGGAATACCTTTTTCTGTAGTTAGTTGTAACGTTCAATCCATGTCCCCCTTTACTGTATAGGTCTCCGCGTACTGCTATTTTCACATACTCACTGACATCAAAAAAATAGCCGCCATTCCTAAGGAAAAAGCCACGCCTTTCTTCTTCCCCATACGTTGGAACTATAATCCCTGAACTGGATTCTTTTTGAGCCGGGAACATGCCAAAAAAGAAACCTAACGGCGTAGGTACATCATTGATTTCAAGATTAAACGGCCCGGATACGATCTTGTCATCGGGAATGGCCTTTGTTCTTTTTGCCCGAATCCTGAAATGAGGGTATCGAAGATTACAGGTAGTATACGTATTATCAATACTGAAGAGTTCGTTTTTCTCATTTTTATACACAGTTTCACCATGTAGGAAACCGTCGCCCTGCTGCGTAACCACTTCTGTTATCCGGGCTCTACCGGTTTTGAAATTATAAACAATATCTCGTGTTTCGTATACTTCAGCGCCATTTTTGAAGATAGGATACCCTATTCGTGTTCCCGTGCTATCCAGCTTCCCACTTGCACTTAGTGTGTTTTTGTTATAATCAATGATTATGTGATCGGCCTCTAACTCAATGGACCCGTATTTAATTTTTGAGTCTCCGTATAGCTTTACGATCTTAGTGTCTAATGAAAAGTTAATTGAATCTCTGGCAGAATAATTGATGGTAGTCTGAATATCACCTTTGGGCTTCTGGGTGTTCAGCGTAGAATCGGGCAGTTCGGTAGAAACAGAATCCAAGGCAACCACAGCACTGTCCAAAACGGTAGTATCAGCCGAAATGCGTTGCTTGTTCAGCAGTCCATCAGTGACGTTTAGCTTTTTCTCAGGACTCTGACCCGTAACATTTGAGATGGCAAAAAGTAAAAAAATACCGGCCAGACAGACCTTGTCAAAACACTTGAAATTCAAATTAAGTAGTGCGCTTTTCGCTTTTATGGATATTTTTAGAACTTTGTTCAAAGGTATCAGATTAAGCTACAGGATGCGAAAAATTGTAAAGATTATTACCATGGTATGCCTGCTACTAGCAATTACCTTGCTAACTTCTTCTAGAAAAACAAAAAGTGATTTTCAGGTAAAGACAGTTATTATTGATGCAGGACATGGTGGAAGAGATCCTGGAGCCCTTGGAAGCTCATCAAGGGAAAAGGATGTGGTGTTATCTGTGTCGCTAAAAGTGGGCAAGTATATAGAAGAATATTTGCCAGATGTTAAGGTTATCTACACCAGAAAAACAGATGTTTTTATCACATTAAAAGGGCGTCCTCAAATTGCTAATAATAATGATGGAGATGTTTTTATTTCCATTCATGCCAATTCTTTACCAACTGAAACCAGCCAGGCGCGTAAAAATTCTATTTACGGTACAGAAACCTATGTAATGGGTGCTCAGAATACGGGTAGAAATCTTGAAGTGGCTAAACGTGAGAATTCAGTAATACTGCTGGAAGAAGATTACGAGAAGGAATATGACTTTGACCCTGGTTCGCCCGAATCAGCCATATTATTTTCAATAACGCAGTCTACTTTTCAGGACCGAAGCATTCTTTTAGCTACTAATATTGAAGATCAATTTTCAAAGCGCGCTGGTCGCAGAAGTTTAGGGGTAAAGCAGTCTAGTCTTTATGTTCTTTGGAGCACGGCCATGCCCAGTGTGCTGGTCGAGGTCGGGTTTCTAAGTAATCCCAAAGAAGAAAAAGAGCTAAACGATCAATCAGTTCAGGGAAATATAGCCTCAGGAATATTCAGAGCCTTCAGGGATTATAAAAACGAAATTGAATCCTTAAATTAGCGGGGTGAGTGTATCAAAAGAGTTCAAGGTAGGGTTATTTATGGTAACCACAATAGCCATACTTTATCTGGGTTTCAATTACCTCAAAGGGATTGATTTCTTTTCGTCGTCAAATAAATACTACGCTATTTACGATAATGTAAACGGCCTAAATGTTTCCAACCCGGTTTTAATAAATGGATTTGCCGTTGGCCGAGTGAGTGAAATTCGTTTATTGCAAAGTAGCTCGGACCAGGTCCTTGTAGAGCTTGATATTGATGGTAACATAATCTTAGGGGATTCTGCAACGGCCACACTCAACAGTGACTTTCTGGGAAATAAATCCATTCTGTTAAACCCGGGAGATATTTCTAATCCGGTAGATGCTAAGGATACAATCATAGCCGTCTTGGACAAAGGCATAACAGATATATTAGCAGAAAGCGCTCAGCCGGTAGCAAATAACCTTGAGGCAACCATTAAGAAGATCAATCTTGTGCTGGATCAACTGGCGGGTACCGGAGGTAAGATAGATAGTATCCTAATTAACTTTACCGAAGCATCATTAGCCGTTAGACCTGCCATTCTCGGTTTAAAAGTTAAGCTTGATACGCTATTGGATAACTATAACGAAGTAGGGGATAAGCTTAAATTGACTATGGATGATTTGAGTCCTACACTTGATAACTTTAAACAGCTGTCTGATTCGCTTAAAGTGCTCGAATTGAATAAGACCGTTGACCAGATAAATACCACACTAAAAACGCTCAATGACGCCGTTTACAAACTTGCAAATAATGATGGAACCCTTGGAAAATTGATGACTGAGGATTCTCTTTATGTCAATCTTAATAACACCGTAAGAAGCCTGGATCAACTCTTAATCCACATTGATTCTCAACCAAAGCATTTCTTTGCTCCCT
>JBCDHA010000107.1:0-8917 GCA_038750705.1 Bacteroidota bacterium | reverse complement strand
AGAGAGTATGAGTAATTAATGAATCCAGCATGAGCATCCGAATATTAGCTTGATTAGCTTTAATCAGCAATTTACAAAATACATGATGTATTTTTGATGTATTAAAATGTTTTTTATAGATGTATTTATGATGTATTCCAACTGTGGGGTTTACAAATGGATAGATCTTATCTTAGATAATTAATTGCAAACGATTGCATTAGTCAATGTTACAAATCGTTTGCGGAAGGCTAAATTAAATTAAAATCCTATGAGAAAAAGTTTACTGGTTTCTTTATCCCTGATATTTTCCTACGGGCTGATGGCCCAAACGGTGATTAAGGGAAAAGTCATTGATGATACCGGTGAGGAATTACCCGGTGTGAATGTTGTAGAAAAAGGCACTTCCAATGGTACAGTCACTGATATTTTCGGCGACTATTCATTAGAGGTAAATGATCCCTCGGCAACCCTAGTCTTTAGTTTTGTAGGCTTTGTGTCAGAAGAAGTTGTTGTAGGTAGCCAATCAGTCATAAATGTTGAACTGGTAGCGGACATTGTATCTCTTCAAGAGGTTGTTGTTATCGGTTACGGAACCACCACGGAAAAGGAGTTGACAGCTGCGGTATCTACCATAAAAAGTGAAGACATTACAAAACTAAACCCGACAAGGATTGAAAATGTTCTTCAAGGACAGATATCGGGAGTGCAAATTACCTCCGGGTCTGGTTCTCCGGGTGGGGGCCAAAATATACGGATCCGAGGTATCAATAGTAATGGAGATAATAGGCCATTGATCATAGTTGATGGCGTACGTTATGGTGACGATCTTAACACCATAGATCCTAATAATATTGAGTCTATTACAGTACTAAAGGATGCTAGTGCCGCTATTTATGGTGTATTAGGAGCAAATGGAGTAGTAATTGTAACCACAAAATCCGGTAAAAGTGTCTTTAAACCGGAACTTAGTATTTCAGGCTACTACGGAATTCAGGAGACGGAACGTAAAATTGATTTGCTCAATGCCACAGAATATGCGTTGTTAACGAATGAAGCGTTTGCGGCAGGTGGGCAGACTCCTATTTTTACCGACGTGGCGTCTCTTGGCGAGGGTACGGATTGGCAAGATGAAGTATTCGAGAGCGCTCCCATTCAGAATTATACTTTAAACTATCGGGGTAGTACTGAGAACACCACTTATTCCGCAGGCGCTTCCTACTTTAATCAGGAAGGTATTGTAGGAGGTTCTAAGTCGGAGTTTGATCGTGTTAACGTCAATCTGAATATCGGTCATCAGTTATATGACAAACTGAAGATGAGAACTAACCTCAACTATATTAAAGTAGATAGAAAAACATTACCTGAGAATGTAATTGGTTCAGTTCTGTTTAATGCCATAAATATTGCACCGACAGAGACCGTATTCGATGCTGATGGTAATTTCACCACTGCTGATAACCTGGGAATAGAAATTATTAACCCGTTGGCTCAAATTGCCAACACCTTCAACGATACAGAAACTCAGAGACTTACAGGATTAGTCGGTTTGACTTATGAAGTTATTGAAGGGCTCGAAGTTGAATCCAGCATGAATTTCAACTACGCCGATGTATTTACCCGGAGTTTTCAGCCCCAAATCTCATTTGGTGATAGTAAAGTTTTCAACTCCGAAGTCAGCAGAGTTGATCAATCCCAACAGAATTTTATCTCCTACAATGTTGATAACATAATAAGGTATCAAAGGACATTTAATGAGGTACATGATGTGAATTTTACTTTGGGAAATTCTATTTATAAAACTATAGGTCAGTCACTTTTTGTATCAGGTAGAGATATTCCAAACAACTCATTTGAATTTGCAGATGTAAGGTTGGCTAACGACTTTGACGATATACGACCAGGCTCATCTTCTTTTGACACCCGTCAATTGTCCTATTTTGGAAGGGTCGAGTATAATTATGAAAGTAGGTACCTTTTTTCAGGACTGATAAGACGGGACGCTACGAGTATTTTTGAGCCTGATAATCAAGTAGGTTATTTCTTTTCACTTTCAGGGGGTTGGGTATTCAGTGACGAATCCTTTTTTCCTTCACTTGATTTCTTTGATTTTGGCAAGTTAAGGGTAAGTTACGGAGAATTAGGTAATGATCGGGTGGATGCCTTTGGATTTATTTCTTTGTTGGACGGCGAGGCGGAAGCTGTGTTTGACGGTCAAGATCTGGAGTTCGGTCGTGCCGTTGGGAGACTTTCAAATCCTGAGCTGCAATGGGAACGGACAAAGCAATTTGATATTGGGCTCGATCTCGATTTTTTTGAAGGTAAGATTGGAGTTGTTGCCGATTTTTATAGCAAGACAACGGAGGATTTACTCATACCAGCAGCACCTGCATCCGGTCTTACCGGGATTTCAGCACCAGGTGGTCGAGGGCCAAGTATCAATGCAGGAGAAGTTAGAAATAGGGGTTTCGAATTCTCCATTTCTTACACCGATGAGGTGCTCAAAGACTTGAGGTTAAATGCCAGTTTTAATTATGCAAGGAATGACAACGAAACACTTAGCGTAAACGACGAAGATCTGTTTCTGGGCTTTGGAGCCTTCGGTGTCGGTGGAGATGAAGACATATCCAGATTTCAAAAGGGAATACCTGTAGGTGCTTACTGGGGGTACAGAACCGATGGTGTTTTTCAAACTGCCGAGGAGGTAGCGGCCAGTGCACAAGCCGGTAATGCACAACGCGGAGATTTACGTTTTGTGGATCTCAACGATGATGGGCAGATCGATGATAATGACCGAACGTTTATTGGTAGCCCAATTCCCGAAAATATTTTCGGTTTTACACTAGGCTTAAATTACAAGAATTTTGATTTCTCAACGCTTTGGGAAGCTCAGACTGGACATAGCCTGGTGAGGAATTATGAACGTACACTACCTCGTGTAAACAGAAGGGACGATGCGATAGAACGGTGGACCGGACCTGGTACGAGTAATACTTTTCCGCGCCTAACAACAGGTCAAACAACGAATAACCTCTTTTCGGATTTCTTTGTTGAAGACGGGGACTACTTACGTATCAGGAATATCCAGTTAGGTTATTCACTGCCATCAGAAATGATCGAAAAAATAGGCGCCAGTAGACTGCGCGTCTATGCCTCCGTTAACAACGTCTTTACTTTCACGGATTATGAAGGGTATGATCCATCTGCAAATAATGGTGGTGCGGTGAACGGTACAAATGACCTAGGGTTTTATCCATTACCTAGGACCTACATGTTTGGTTTCAATCTTACTTTTTAACTGGGAAAATGAAAAATTTATATAAATATCTCTTACTATTTCCGGCACTACTTTTTATAACGGGCTGTGAAGACGAGTTCTTAGATGAGCCACCGGAATACTCGATTAATTCCGAGAATTTCTTCAATTCTGAAGACGACTATCAACAGGCGCTTATTGGCGCCTATGATTTACTTGCCGGTGTAGGCTACATAACAACAATTACTTCTGAAATAGCTTCTGACAATGCCGAGGCCGGAGGAGAGAGTGCAACAGACGTTGTGGCTTGGCAGGAAATTAATAATATGGAACATACTCCGGTTAACGATCAATTGCGCAACATTTGGAGTTGGAACTATGCAGGGATCAATCGATGTAATTACATATTTGAGTTCCAGGATAAAACTGATTTTGAAGGTCGTACTCAGGTACTGGCTGAGACCGCTTTCTTAAGGGCTTACTACTACTTTCAGTTAGTGAAATTTTTTGGCGACTTACCTATGCCACTAGATAAACGTGTGTTGTTTGGTGAGGCTTCAGGGTTCCCAAGATTACCAAAAGCGGATGTCTATACCCAAATAGAAACTGATTTGACTTTTGCCGCTGCTAACTTGAACCCAATTGCAGCGCAAGCCGGTAGAGCAACCCGTGGAGCTGCATTGGCATTACTTGGTAAGGTTTATCTTTATCAAGATGAATTTGATGCAGCTGCTGAACAATTACAGGCTGTGATTGATGAAGGACAATATGACTTGTTCAGCGACCTCGGAAGCTTGTTTTTAAATCAGAATGAAAATAGTATTGAATCTGTCTTTGAAATTCAATATTCCAACGTGCAAGGCGCAAGCTTTGAATGTCTGCAATGTAGTGAAGGAAATGTAATGGTAGGCTTTAGTGGTGTAAGAGGATATTCAGGTCCCGTTTACGCCAGCGGATTCAGTTTCAATGTCCCCAGGCAAGAATTGGTTGATGATTTTGAATCTGGTGATGTACGTTTCGAAGCAACCATTCTTGACATTGATGAGTTCGTTACCGAGAACCCTGGCACAGAAGATGACCCTACCACTTTTGTTGAAGGTTTTGATCATACAGGTTATTTTAACAATAAATACCTCCCTAGACAAGGGGAGGCAGACCAACCAGATGTTAATCTCACTTATCCTAATAACATAAGGCAAATACGATATTCTGATGTGCTACTTATGGCGGCAGAGGCTTTAAATCGTGGAGATGGTAACGATGCGCAAGCGCTGGCTTATGTAAACCAGGTTAGGTCCAGAGCAGGTCTATCCAATATTAACGTTTCAGGGAGCAATTTGACGCAGGCCATCTATCAGGAAAGAAGGGTGGAGTTCGCAGGAGAAGGACACCGGTTTTTTGATTTGGTAAGAACCGGAAATGCAGCATCAGAAATAGATGGGTTCCAAACCGGTAAACATGAGGTGTTTCCTATACCACTGATTGAGATCCAATTGGCTGGGGATGTCTGGCAACAAAATCCTAACTATTAATTAAAAAATAATGAAGACGATAAAATATTTAACCCTTCTATTAATTACGGGACTACTTATTGTAGTCTCCTGTGGAGATGATGATGGGCTGATACTAAGTGAAAGCGATTTATCTGCTCCGCAGAACGTAAGTGCGGTATTTACCATTTCTGATGACAATACAGGAACGGTGACAGTCACTCCGGTGGGCGAAGGGGCAGCCGCCTTTGAGATTTTATTTGGAGATGTGGAAAATGAGGAGCCTGCAGTCGTAAGTCCCGGAGAATCAGCGACGCATATTTATGAAGAGGGCAATTTCGTTTTAACTCTAACGGCCGTGAGTGTAGCCGGGGGTAGAACTTCAATTACCCAAGACATAGTAATTTTGTTTGATGCTCCTGAGAATTTACAAGTAGATATTGTACAAGATAGATTTGATGTTACAGTCACGCCTACAGCTGATGGTGCATTCTCCTTTGATTTATTTTTTGGAGAGTTAGATAATGAAGAGCCTACTACAATAATGCCAGGTGAGTCGAGTACTTATACATATGATACTACAGGTCAGTTCGTCATAAGAGCACTTGCAAGGGGAGCGGGTGCTGCTTTTATAGAAAGCATGGATACGATCACAGTGACCAATCCTGTTGAGGGGTTTCCTTTAGACTTTTCTATGGATAATCAAGTGTTCGGCACCTTTAATGGAGCATCTTTTGCAATAGGTGCTGATCCCGATGATGTGACCAATCCTGTTGGAGCCATTACTAATTCGGGAGCGGAGTTCGAGGGTGTTTCATTATCCTATGAAACGGCCGTTGATTTCAGCTTCAATAAAATTATAACCATGAGGTTCTATACAGATGTTCCAAACAACGATGTTTTAATGAAGTTTGAAAACGGAACAGAAAACGCGGTGGAGGTAGTTCAAACTGCAACAAGTATGGGTTGGAATGAGCTTTCGTTTGATTTTTCTAATGCTAACTTTAGCTTCCCGGAAAGTGGAGCAGTAAATGCCACAGGTGCCTACAATACTGTGGTGCTCTTTGTAGATGGCCCAGCGTTCACAGCGGGAACATTTTTCATTGATGATATTGCAGTGGCTCCACCTTCAGAACAGTTCACATTAACACTTGACTTTTCGTCACCTGCGCAGACATTTAGTACCTTTAATGGAGCCTCATTTGCATTGGAAATGGATCCATTTGATGCTACCAACCAAGTCGGCAATGTAATGAATTCAGGGGCTGAGTTTGAGGGGGCTGCCCTTGATCTGATGCAACCTGTGGATTTTAGTGTAGATAAAGTGATTAAAATGAGGTTTTTCACACTTTCACCTAACAACGATATACTTCTGAAATTTGAAAATGGTACCGCAAATCCTGTCGAGGTTATTGAAACAGCTACAGAATTTGGTTGGAATGAGATTTCCTTCGATTTTAGCGAGGCCAATTTCAGCTTTCCTAACAGCGGAGCTGTTGACGCATCTGGTAGTTATAATACCATTGTACTTTTTGTAGATGGACCTGCCATGAAACCCGGATCATACTTGTTCGATGATATAGAACAAACAGGTTTAGGTCTTCCTCTTGATTTTAATTCCGGCAGACAGGTTTTTGAAACGTTCAACGATGCACAGTTTGAAATAGTCGCTAATCCTGAAGAAGCAAGTGATCCGGTCGGTCAGCTTACGAATACTGGTGTCGATTTTGAAGGTATTTCTCTGACATTAGAAGACCCAATAGACTTCGATGTTAATGGTAAAATTCTCAAGATGAATTTCTACACGGAAGCTGCGGGTACTCCAGTACTGATTAAGCTGGAAGGAGGCACCGAGTTAGCGGTAGAAGTCTCGGCCACTGCTGAGAATTCAGGTTGGAACGAATTGACCTTTGACTTTTCCAATGCGAATTTGAGCTTTCCCGAATCGGGCGTAGTAGATGCCGTTGGGCAATATTTCACTATTGTGATTTTCGCTGACATTGGACAGTTTGTTTCAGGTGTACATTTAATTGATGATATCAAACAAGTAAATTAACAGGTCATGATTTTAAGAAATATTATATATAAATTAATCGTACTTTTTGTCCCAGTTCTCATTTGGAGCTGTGATGACGATTCACCAACGCTTGCGCTGCCGGTTACACCCACGAATGTAACGCTGAATGTTGATATAGCTCCTGATAGTTCGGGAATGGTGACTTTCACTCCGGCAGGATCTAACGTCTTGACATTTCAATTATTTCCGGGTGATGGTACAGGCCCTGAGGTGATTGCACCTGGAGAATCGTTTGAAAAAATATATGGGGGTTTAGATAGTGTCTCTTTTACAGCTATTCTTGTGGCCTATGGTACGGGTGGTGCATCATCCTCAATTTCAACAACAATTGATCTTTTTTTAAAACCGCAAGTGGCACCTGAAGTATTGATCGCATTAACGGGTGCTGAATTGAACAGCTCAAAACGATGGGTTTGGGACTCGGGTACTGGGGGTATAAATGGGCATTTTGGCGTGGGTCCAGGACCCAATATTGCAGACCAACCAGTAGGAGATTATGAGATACCAGCTTTTTTTGATGCAGAAGCAAATCGTTTTGAAGATGGCTGTTTGTATGATGATGTTTTAACTTTTAGTGTAAACTCTGATGGTGCGCTCTTATTTAATCTGGAAACGAATGGTGAGACTTTTATTAATGAGCAGGCTATCTTAGACTTAGTACCAGGTGGAAATACCGATGAGGCAACTTGTAATGCAGTAGACGATTTATTAATCTTATCCACGATTTGGACCGTCAGAGCTGTCGAAGGAGGCAGAGATCTGCTGATATTTGGCGGAGGAGTATTGACTCCAATGTCCTACTATGCTGCAATATCTGAGTATGAAATACTCGAATTAACGCCGAATAAACTAAGAGTTCGAGGGTTTGTCCCTGACGAAACTTTAGCATGGTATTTCCAGTTTATTCCTGAATAATAAGATGGCTATTCACTAAATATCATTACAGAATTACAATTATTAATTTAATAAGGGGTAGCGATTGGGCTACCCTTAATTTTAAGTAATATGAAACATTTAATATTGGCATTTGTATCAGCGCTGATAATTTCGGGCTGTTCAAGTAGTAGTGATGATGTAGAAGAGGAGTTGTTACCTGAGAATTTAATTGTTTCAGTGACACCATCCACCCAGGTTCCTGGGTTAGTAGGTATAACCTTTAATGCCGATAACACGAATTTCTTCACCATTGATTATGGTATAGGTCTTGGGTTTGAAGAGATCAGCACTCAATCTACAACTTTTCAATATACCGAATCAGGTGATTATACCATTACTGTAAGAGCACATAAGACTGAAGATATGTTCATAGAAGAGTCAGAGCAAGTCACCGTTACAGTGTCCTCATCTGGGCCCATTTCCGATGAAGGTTACAGCACTCCATTATCTTACAGTGGATATACGCTTGTTTGGAATGATGAATTTGACGGAACACAACTTTCGGCTGATTGGACTCATGAAATTGGTACAGGGAATAATGGTTGGGGCAATAACGAGCTTCAATACTACCGATCAAACAATACCTCTTTAAGTAACGGGTACTTAACGATTGAGGCCCGGAGTGAGAATTTTTCCGGTAGTCAATATACATCATCGCGAATTATAACAGAAGGTCAGCAGTCTTTTCAATACGGAAGAATTGATATTCGTGCGATCTTACCAGAAGGCCAGGGTCTCTGGCCTGCTCTATGGATGCTTGGTTCTAATTTCAGGACTATAGGGTGGCCATTCTGTGGCGAAATCGACATTATGGAAATGGTTGGCGGGTCCGGAAGAGAGAATAATGTCTTTGGAACCCTGCACTGGGATAATAATGGCACATATGCGTGTACGTGTGATCAAGGTGATGGCTTTACTTTATCATCCGGTACTTTTGCTGATGAATTCCACGTGTTTTCAATTATCTGGGATGAAACAGAAATTAAGTGGTATGCAGATGACAACCTCTATAAAACAATTGACATATCACCCACCGACCTTGAAGAGTTTAGAGCTGAGTTTTTCTTCATATTTAATATAGCCGTTGGCGGTAATTTACCAGGTAATCCAAATAGTTCAACTCAATTCCCGCAGCAAATGATTGTGGACTATGTAAGAGTTTTTCAAGAAAATTGATTT
>JBCDHA010000106.1:0-8942 GCA_038750705.1 Bacteroidota bacterium | reverse complement strand
GCCACAACACGCTTTATTGGGGTACAGGCATACTTTCGGGTTTCCTGGATAACGCTCCCACTTATATTAATTTCCTGACCGCAGCTCTGGCGGCCGAAGGGGGGTCCATATTAAAAATGGCTGATGTAATTGCTTTTTCTGAAGGCGGTAGATTTATTGGATCGGTCTTGGACTTAAAGGCAATTTCAATAGCGGCAGTTTTCTTTGGCGCATTTACTTATATAGGTAACGGACCCAATTTTATGGTAAAGTCTATTGCAGAGCAGATTGGTATCAAAATGCCTTCTTTCTTCGGGTATATTATTCGCTTTTCTATTCCATTTCTTTTACCGCTTTTACTTATCGTCTGGTTAGTATTTTTTGCCTTTGCGTGAAAATATACTCCACATTTCAAAACAAGTAATTAGCTACTGAAGTAAAAAAGGTCTTAACGCATAAGCGATTAAGTTCAGTGGAATTGTACAGGTTATGACGTCAACTCTTTAATTTTTTTTCACGGGGGGTGGTATAAATCCTCACATAGGTGTTTTACTACCGAACCAAGATTAAACACTTAAAATCATGAAGTACGTAATAATATTGGCCTTTTCAATTATTTCAGTAGCTAATGTACAAGCACGTAGAATGGAGAGCGATCATCATGTCAGGGATATTAATGAAAACTTTGGATATGCTCTTGAAGATAAACAAGAGTTATATACCTTAACCACTTACGCAAGCATTGCGCAGCAGACATCAAGTTTAGGTATAGAAGTCGGCACTACGGCTACGTTTCCCTGGCTAATGCTGATCGTCCTGTTGGGATTAGTAGCGTTTAAAGTAATAGAAAGGTCTTTGGATTCCTTAAAGCAAACTCTGACCGACTACCATGATATAGTTAACATTAAGTTAGGAGCGAAGCCTACCCCATAACGAGCTTCTATTGAGCTATTTGGCCCTAAACTAAAGTTGGTCATCTCAATTAGATTTTGACGATCATATACATTTAGTATAGATAGTCCTATACTGGCATTCCAACCACGATTTGAATCGATCTTGTAAACGGCAGCCAGGTCCAGCTGATGTTGCTCAGGAAACCTTCCGTCATTGGTTTCGGTTGGTACCGGATCAGGTGAATTGGAATCCGGGGCAAGCGGCCCCGGGTCAGGAAAAAAATCGGTACCGAAGTAGTTCGGAATTCCTGAAGAAAGAGACCAGCCAACTGAGAAGCTCCATTTTTTCCATGGAACGGTGGCGGTAATATTTAGCGCATGGGGCTGATCGTAGTAGGTTATGAAATTTAGCGTATTTAACTCCTCAAAGTCCATCTCCGTGTTGGTGTAAGTATAACTCACCCAGGTATCTAACTTTCCCCAGCTTTTTTTAAACAGAAAATCAATTCCAAAAACCTGTAAGTCACCAGCTACAAACATTGCTGGATTTTGCATACTTCTTCTTGGGTTATTGGTAGTCAGATCTCTTAACCTTTTAGCATAGGCCTCAATGTCTACTAACAAACCCTGTTTTTCCCAAATAAACCCCATCATGGCTTGTCTACTTTTTACGATAAGCCGGTCGCGATTCGCAATTCTCCATATCAGATTTTCTGCCCTGATGTCGTCAAAGTCAAAATATATTTGCTGGTTAATATATTGACTATAGAATCCCATATTTGATTTAAACGTGAGGCGATCATTGACAAAATAGTTTAAGAAAACTCTTGGCTCAAATATGAATTCATCAGTTTCCGAATAGAAGTTACCTCGTGCACCAATATTTGCTAATAATCTCTTTCCAAAGGACAATTTTGATCGAGAGTAAATGCTATTTACAGTGGCATTTTCTTCAATATTCACGTCTGCATTGTCTGCACCCCTATTGATGTCCACCGTTTCAAACCGATTTACCTCGTAGCCAAAACTAATTTGTTTCAATGTATTGGTTATATCATTTTTTTCGAGACTCATTTTTACTATGAAATCATCTATTTCATTTTCAAAATTGTTCTGCACTTCAGGGGGGCCATTTACAGGAGTAACCACTACAGACGATCGGTAATTGTATGAAGACTTGGTTAATGAAAATTTCGAACTTAGGTCACTTTTCCATTGAGTTTGCCATTTAAAATTTGCACCTCGATTTGATAAATCATAGCGTCTGTCTTGTAGCGTGCCACTTCTTTCCAAAATCAGAATGTCCTGATCGTTGTTGATATCCAATAGACTTAGGAAGAAACTATTTTTCTTTAAATTCCATGAAACGCTCATATTAGCATCTCTAAAGGAGAAGTCGTCTTTGGTTACCTCCAGATTAGGATCGGATTCTGCAACGCTTGTTGAGGAGGGTTGAAAAACCATTTCATTGATAGCATCAAGTTTTGGGGAGTTCCAGTCGGGCGCGTAAGTAGTTCTTACAGCTCCCTCGATAGCCAGATTAGACGAAATAGGCACACTCGCAAAGGCTGAACCATAATAGCTGTTTAGTCCCACCCTGTACAAGGCAGAATCTGGAATAGCTTTAGAGCTGTGCATATCAATTGCACCCCCAACGCGGCCGCCAATTTCTGGCCCAAAACCACTTCTAAAAACGTTAACCTGATCTAATACAAGTGGATTATATGGCGAAATAGCACCGAAGTAGTGCCCCTTATGGTAAATTGGAATATCATCAAACAGCACTAATGTTTGATCAGTTGTACTTCCTCTCACATGCAGATTTCCGGCTTTTCCGTTCGGAGAGCTGATGCCGGGAAGATTTTTTAAGGCAAGTAGAATGTCTCCATCGGTTTCGCCTGGTAAGAGAGCCAATGATTTAGAATCAATTTGCAGGCTGTGTTCATTGAATGAGGCATTGATACCATTACTTAAATAGTTCACCACAACTTCATCCAATGTTTTGGTTGATATTTCCAGGACGATAGCGCTGCAGTCTTCTGTACTAAGGTCGCCTATTTTGATTTTTTTCTGCTCATACCCAATTGAGCTAAGTGATATTGAGGCTAAAAAGGACCGCTTGGTATTGAAGTTTAACTCGCCGGCTATGTCTGAAACGTTATTGGTTACAGTAGAATCAAGTGACAGTTGAACTCCGGGAACTCCCTCCTTTGTCTGTTCATCAGCTATTCGAAGGCAATAGCTACGTTCAACTGGCCGGACTGATACAATGCCATTTTTTGAATTTCCAAATTTAAAGCCGCTGACTTTGCTGAGTTTTTTTAGGTCTGCTTCAAGATTTTCCAAATCCATCTGCTCACAGAAGAGTTGCTCAATAATATAATCTTCATATGAAAATGTAATCGAATAGGCTTTTGCAACTCGATTTAATTCGGAGCGGAATTCAACCTGGCCATAAAGTTGAGAGCATGTTAATGAAAATATGGCCGAATAAAATAAACTACGCAATCTGCAAACGGTTTACTGCAAAGTAACCGTTTCGCCATTTTTTTCATAGTCTATATTCATTGTTTCGAGCACCATTTCAAGAGCCTCATCGACGTTATCGATAATAAAAGCACCGGTGAAGGATCTGTTAACATCTATTTTATCAGACTCAATTGACAAACCAAAATGTTTCTCAAGGCTTTCTAAAACAACCGATAAGGGAGCCTGTTGGAAATTGACTCTATCCTTTGCCCAAAAGCCTACAACCGTAAATAGTTGAGGTTCTTTCAGGTCTGAAGAAGTTACGCCCTTACCTTCTTGGAGGTCAAATATCTGCTGATTTATAGTAGCCCGGACTTTGCCTGAATAACAGATAACTTCATTGAAGCTTTTTTCAGAGGTTATTTCAAAGGACGTTCCCAGTACTTCCACCTTACTCTCGCCGAATTCCACAGAAAAAGGCTGACCTTTTCTGACATCGAAGAATGCTCTTCCCGTTAGTCTGACGTTACGGGTAGCCGTCCATTGATTCGGGTCAAATAGGACTGTTGAACCCGGTCTGAGAGTGACGCTGGAAGAATCTGGAAAGAAAAACTCTTTTGTTTCCGAAATGCCGGTACTGAACGTTTGACTGCTGTCTTTTAGAAAAATATAGGAAAGGGCCAACGCGATTAATGCGATGGACGCGGCAAGCCGAAAAGCGGTAGTCTGGTACCAGATGATAGTCTTTGCCGATGGTAGTTTGTTTTTTAAACCGGAGTATGAGAGCTTAACATCCAACGGGGGAAGCTTCCAACTGTCGACTTCCGTGATTATCTTTTCATAGTCCTTATAGTCTTTAGAAGTTTTTATGTTTTCTAATTCTTCCTGGGTAAGCGACCCATTAAGCCATCGAATTAAAAGATTATTATCGTTCTCTGAGTTAGCCATACATATTTAAAACAGTCAACAGATAAATCTTACCACCCATTTAACAATTCTTTTTTAAATTTTTCGTTCACGGAGTTCTGGTAATTCTTTTTTCAGACGATCCAGTGCTTTGTAAATCTTCTTATGCACGGCGCTAACACTAACTTCTTGTAGTTTTGCTATTTCTTCAAAAGGTATTTTGTCTATTCTGTTTAAAAGAAAAACTTCGCGTTGGCTTTCTGGTAAGTTAGAAATGGCATTTTCTAACTTTAACTTAAATTCATCTGCTCTTAGCACCGATTCGGGAGTTTCCGATTCAATTTTTTTAGGAGCACTTTTTTCAAAATTTAATACTACCTTTTCGTGCTCGACCATGTTCAGAAAAAGTCGGTTGGCCGTTGTAAAAAGGAATGACTTGGCTTTATCAAATAAAACCTTTTTGCAATTTTGCCAGAGTCTAATGAATGCCTCCTGCATTAGATCTTCCGCTTTTTGAAGATCCCCACATTTATAATATAGGAAATTCCTTAGTATACCGGCATTCTTTTCGTAGGTGTCGCTAAAGTTGCTTTCCTTACAGATTGAGTCGTTCAAAATGGTGCGCCTAAATTTTCAATGAAATATACTACTTTGACATAAACAATCCTGAGTTCAAGTGCTTGAGTGTTTTTTCTTTGTAGGATGAATCTATCAGTAGTGAGATGTTATTTCTACTACCGCCATAGGAGACCATTCTTATGGGTACATCGGGAATTGAATCAAATATCTTTTTAAGTACTCCCTTTTTCTCTGATACCATGTTGCCCACTATACAAATGATAGATTGGTTTTGATCAACTTCGACCGTTCCAAAAAGAAGTAAATCTTCAATTATTTCGTTTAAATGAGAGTGGTCATCAATGGTAATTGATACCGCCACCTCTGACGTTGTAATCATATCGATAGAAGTTTTATATTTTTCGAAAACCTCAAATACTTTCTTTAAGAAGCCGTAAGCTAAAAGCATACGAGTTGATTTTATCTTTATGGCAGTGATTTGATCCTTCACCGCTATGGCCTTAATATCTGATGCAGTGCCGGAGGCTCCAATCAGCGTGCCTTGCGCCTCTTCATCCATAGTACTTTTTAGACGCACCGGGATATTAAATTTTTGGGCAGGCAGGATAGAAGATGGGTGTAATATTTTTGCTCCGAAATAGGCCAGTTCTGCAGCCTCGTCGAAAGTAAGCTCCCCAACAGGATAAGTCTCATCGACAATTCGTGGATCGTTATTGTGCATGCCATCAATATCCGTCCAGATTTGGACTTCTTTGGCCTTAATTGCTGCTCCAATTAACGAAGCCGAGTAATCGCTGCCTCCTCTCTTGAGATTATCCGTTTTCCCTTCAGCATTTTTACAAATAAAACCTTGAGTAATGTATAAATCGGAAGGTTTTTCTGCCATAAGTTTAGACAGTCGATTAGAAATAGCTTCTATTTCCGGTTCACCTTCTTCATCTATACTCATGAACTCTAATGCAGGTAGAAGTCCGTTATCTATTCCGATTTCATTTAGGTAATTATGGAAAAGATTAGTCGAAATTAGTTCGCCATATGCCAATAAAGTTTTATTGTTTCCATCATTAAAGTCGGGGGTTCTTGTCAACGTTTCAATATCTGTAAAGTAACGATTTAATATTTCATTGCCTTTATCCTTTCCCTCACGGGTACTAAACAACTCTTCAATAAAAAGGTCGTACTTTTCTCTCATCTCAGTCAGTACCTTTTGAGCAATAGTATTGTTTCTTACCAATAACAGATCACCAATATCTACAAGGGCGTTAGTCGTTCCTGAAACGGCGGATAATACTACTATTTTTTTTTCATCTGTTTTCAAGAGAAGCTCCGCGACTTTTTGCATTCTTTTCGGAGACCCTACAGAGGTTCCGCCATATTTGTAAATGATCATAATTGTACACTTGGGATAAATAAAACTACTATCACTAAGGAACACCAACAGTCATAATGATGGTCCAAAGTTCATACAAAAGTTGTATTCCCTTTTTCTTGAATTATTTAAAATGATATAAAAAAAGATGCAGAAAAAAAGCTCCTCAGATGAGAAGCTTATTTGAATCTTCGATATTACCTGATTACTATTCTCACGAGCGCTATTCTAGCACCTTATCTTCAACTTTAGACTTGGAAAGTTTAGCAATCACACATTCTCTCTTCTCTTTGTACCCTGAATAAACATCCTGGTAATATTTGATCAGGAGACCTTCCTCCTCGTACGTTGGTGGCTTTACGATCTCTTCTTTCACTACTTTGAACGTGTAATAACCTGAATCAGGAGATAACTCGGCATGCAAATGACCTGCGTACTTTTCAATTTTTGTATATCCCGTTTCCTCATCTACCCAGACATCATAATCAACAGAAAATATGTCTTCTTCTGCTTGCATACCTTCATCCAAATAAACATCTTCTTCCTCTTCACTAAGAAGCTTCATAGGTTTACCGGTTTTGGGTGATATACGAGGCTTATATCTGAGCTTTTTTAAGCGTTTCTCAATATAAAACGGATAATAGAACTTAAGAAGGTTTTGAACAATTACGCCGATAATAAGACCCATTGATACAGTAACAAATACTCTTACGAACAACCATAAAACACCTAATTCAGTAACATTCGAATTAGCAAAAAAACCGCCTGCCACGATTAAAATGATTGCGGAGGTCATCAAAAAATTAATTTCTGCCCTGTTGATGTAATCGTACTTAGTTTTGGAATCGCTTGTAGCTGCCAACTTGATCAGGTGACTCAACAAGATTAAAACCGACAGCCCAGCCAGAATGAAGGCAATATACTGCGCCCACATATTCCAGGATTCATAGGATTGTAGTGAAGGATCTTCCATGGTTTAAATTTTCAGATGTAAGTCTAAAGTGAGTATTTTATTCAATTGATTAAAGCCCAAGTTAAAAATTACTGTCTAAATTTCTACATTCTTTTAAGAAAAAAGACGTCCATCATTCAAACTAACAGGGTAAAAAAGATCATTTTATACTCAAAAAGGGTAAAAAATAATTTTACAAAGTACGTTTGCTTTCTCGCTCTTCATAGCTCTCAACCACATCACCTTCCTTAATATCGTTAAAATTTTTGATACTAATACCACACTCGTAACCATTTTTCACTTCGTTCACATCCTCTTTAAAGCGTTTAAGCTGTCCCATCTCCCCTGAGTAAACTACTATTCCGTCTCTGATCAGGCGAATAGGGTTATTTCGCTTGATGTAACCGTCAGTAACCATGCAACCGGCAACAGTACCAATTTTTGAAATTTTGAATACTTCCCTTACTTCTACGTTCCCCACGATGACTTCTTCCACTTCGGGATCCAGCATACCTTCCATGGCATCTTTTACGTCGTTTATCGCGTCATAAATGATAGAATATAGTCGAATTTCAATTTCTTCATTTTCAGCGGTATTCTTGGCCTGGCCGGAAGGGCGTACCTGAAAACCAACAATTACGGCATCCGATGCTGACGCTAAAAGCACATCTGATTCGGAAATTTGGCCTACACCTTTATGTATAATGTTAACCTGGATTTCATCCGTACTCAATTTTAAAAGTGAGTCTGAAAGTGCCTCCACGGAACCGTCCACATCACCTTTAACAATAACGTTAAGTTCTTTAAAGGAGCCTATTGCCAACCTTCGGCCAATTTCATCCAGGGTAATGTGTTTCTTGGTGCGTATGCTTTGCTCGCGAATAATCTGTTCTCTCTTAGCCGCAATTTCTCGTGCCTCACGGTCGGAGCCCATGATGTTGAACTTGTCGCCTGCTTGTGGCGCTCCATCCAGACCCAGGAGCAGTACAGGGGTGGCCGGGCCTGCCTTGGCCAGTTTCACACCCTTGTGGTCAAACATTGCTTTTACACGCCCATGAAACGCCCCGGCAAGGATTACATCACCTACGGCCATCGTGCCATTTTGAACTAGTAACGTGGCTACATAGCCTCTGCCCTTATCCAGAGAAGCTTCAATTACGGTACCATTGGCCTTTTTATTATGATTAGCGGTCAATTCCAGTAACTCGGCCTCCAGAAGAACTTTCTCAAGTAGCTCTTCCACTCCCTGGCCTGTTTTGGCAGAGATTTCCTGACTTTGGTATTTACCACCCCACTCTTCAACTAAGATATTAATTGCGGAAAGCGACTCTCTCACCTTATCGGGGTTCGCATTTGGTCTGTCGATTTTATTAATAGCGATAACAATAGGCACACCTGCTACTTGGGCGTGATTAATGGCCTCCTTTGTTTGGGGCATTACATCATCATCTGCTGCTACTACAATAATGACAATATCAGTAACCTTGGCACCACGCGCTCTCATAGCGGTAAACGCTTCGTGGCCCGGCGTATCAAGGAAAGCGATTTTATGACCGCTGTCCGTCATTACGTCATATGCACCTATGTGTTGCGTTATACCTCCGGCTTCACCAGCTGTAACTTTTGAACTTCTTATGTAATCCAGTAATGACGTTTTTCCATGGTCAACGTGGCCCATGATGGTGACAATAGGCGCTCTTTCGTCCAAATCTTCTGCAGAATCTTCTTCCTCTATAACATCGGCTTCATCATCCGCTGAAGTGAATTCTACGTTGTAGCCAAACTCGTCGGCAAT
>JBCDHA010000105.1:0-9017 GCA_038750705.1 Bacteroidota bacterium | reverse complement strand
GTACAGTCACCAGTAAGGTATTCCTTGATCATTTGATGGCGCTCTGATAAACTTATCTCACTGCCACGTCTCGTGTTTCCATTCTTGAAATAATCCATTTGATTTACAACAAATTGTGTAAACCTATTTCAGGACAAGACACCTATCTTCTGCCAGGTCTTACCCGCATCCGTAGACTTATACATTCCGTCTCCATATGAGGTCATTACCCCTCGCGGCGCATGTTCACCCATACCGCAGTAAACCACATAAGGGTGTGATTCTGATACAGCTACCGCTCCTACCGATCCTGTCTTAAAAAA
This sequence comes from Bacteroidota bacterium, assembly GCA_038750705.1. Lineage (GTDB taxonomy): Bacteria > Bacteroidota > Bacteroidia > Cytophagales > Cyclobacteriaceae > Fulvivirga. The sequence continues at coordinate 8,715 of JBCDHA010000105.1, read as the reverse complement.
TCCATCGGAGATATTCCTCCATCGTTGGCCGGCATCTTCGGTCTTCCAAAGCCCTCCTCCCGTTGTACCCATATAGTAAGTCAATGGATCGCCTACCACTCCGCTAGCCGATACGGATCGCCCTCCTCTAAAGGGGCCAATGTTTCTATACTTCAGTGGTTTGAAATATTCTTGCGCTGTTTGGGCAGATACTACTATTGAGAGTAAAGTAAAAAGTCCGGAAAGCAGTTTCCTATTCATGATCAAGGTTTTGAGTAACCCGCTAAATATACTCAATTTGGCAGGTCTGATATCATAAGTTTCTATATGATATGAATAATCTCGGTGTTATATTCTTTCTCATGTTGACGCTGCCCCAGGCTATTTCAGGACAGAAAATTATAAATGATACGGGGGAGATACCTTTTGAAATGGTTAAGAACACCATCGTGATCGAAGTCAATATTCTGGGGGCGCATCGTAAGTTTGTTGTAGATACAGGTGGTGTTTGGGACATCAATAAGAAAGAAATAGCATTTAAATTTTAAACAGTAATTGTTCCGGATATCACCATTGTGAACGGTGATTACGTTATTAATTGGGTTATGGAGGATTCGCTGGCACACATTTCTAAGACTAAAATTTGGCAACGAGATCGTAAAAATAAATGGGGAAGATGTTGCTAAAATGGCAGACGGCTGCTATGGCTACTTAACCGGCTACACGGAGCGACCGTTGCAGCGGGACAATCACTAAACAGTTCGTTCAAAGTGACCGACTACGGGAATATCGCTTTCAATACCTTAATCCAAAACCTTTCTAAAGACAGACAATGGTTTGGAAATATTGGCGCTGCCTTTATTCTTGCGCTTGCTAACAAGCCCGATCAACGAATAGATCAACATTTAATAATAAAGTTTGACTTTTCAGATGGTTCGTTTATTGAGTTAGAAACAGAAACTTTCTATGTAGAATAAACCGGCGCTAACACCCACCTTCTATTACTTCAAGCCCCTTGCATTTCCACCGATCTCCGTAAATGGATTCGAAACAAATATCAAATTCAAAGTTTCGATCTAACATATAATGGAATACCTTCTCAGCATATTCACCGTCTTTAATTTGGATTAGCTTAACAGATTCCCCAGCTGGTAATACGCGATTTTCAATGTTACCAACCAGGTGAGGAAACCTGGTGGTTCCCAAAAGTTGAATAAATAGCGAATCTTGATTAACCATAATTTCACCACTCAGTCTCATTTCGGTATTCTTTACTAAGGCAGGACCGATTCCATTATTTCTAACTATCAGCGACATACCATCCGCTTCATTATATATGGAACGCCATTCGAGATAGGGCCAGGCTGCAAGCTCTTGCTGTTTACTCATAATGCGTGCCTGATAGATATATATTGAAACCGTAACCAGATTAATTGTGATAGCAATAATGGCCATTATCAATCCCAAATCCCTCTTTTTCTTTTCGGGTTGCTGTTGCTTATCCATAACTTCAAGTATGCAAAAAAAAGCTGGATTGTAATATGAAAAAGGCCACTGATTAATACCAGCAGCCTTTCACCGAAACCAACACCTGAAAAAAATTACTCCCAGACAGAAACTCCGTTGGTGTTTCCATCACCTGTGTATGAAAATGGACCGGGATTATCTAAAAAATCACCGGAAGTCCAAATTCCTTTTGTATTCGCCACGGATTCTCTGCCAATACCACCTTCACCATATTGCATAAAATCACTCATGGCATCCGCTGAGCCAAAGGTATCAGTACTGTAGAAGCTTACATCTGATGATGTATCGTCCAGGGTAACTGTAATTGATATCTCCTCATTGGGAGCCAGAACAAGATTGCCGGTTTGTAATGTAGCAACCTCTTCATAGTTAAATCTTACACAGAACCAATACGTTGAGATATTTTTCGAGGCAGTACCAAAGTTCTTTAATACTACTATGTCAGAAGCCGGATCAACCTCAAATAGCCTTATCACTGCCTCACCGTCTTCTGCCACATCCCAGTTATCCAGCCCATTTTCGTCCCCGGTTCCGGTGTAAGTATAAGGCCCAACACCGTTTACAAAGTCACCCGGAGTCCATACGCCTTTATCATCCGCTACAGATTCACGCCCTATGCCAGAATCACCATACTGCATGAAATCAGTGAGCGCATCTGATGACCCAAAAGTATTGGTACTGTAGAAGCCTAGGTCTGATGACGCATCATCTAAGGTCACAGGAATTGATATCTCTTCGTTAGGAGCCAGAATCAGGTTGCCAGTTTTTAATGTAGCAACATCATTATAGTCGAATCTCGCACAGAACCAGTAGTTTGAAATATTCTTAGAAGCTGTACCAAAGTTTTTTACTACTACCATGTCTAATGCCGGATCAACTTGAGATAGTCTGATCACTGCCTCACCACTAGCGCTTACATCCCAGTTGCCCAATCCATTTTCAACTCCCGTTCCGGTATAGGTATAAGGCCCTACACCGTTTACATATTCACCCTCTGACCAAATGCCTTTAACTATTGCCACATTCGCACGACCGTCGTCGCCAATATCGTCGCCAAACTGCATGAAATCGACTAAATTATCAGCATCAGCAAAACCGGAATCATCAATATAAAGCGCTACGTCAGAAGAGTTATCATCTATAGTAAGGGTAATGGTAATTTCTTCATTTGGATCTAATGTAAGGTCTTCTGTGCTTAACGTGCTTATCGCATCATAATTCTTACGCCGGCAAAATTGATAGCTTGAAATATCCGCAGCAGCATCACCAAAGTTCTTCAGGGTAACTTGGTCATTTGAAGGGTCAATTGAGGCAAAACGTACATTAGCTTCACCGCTGGAGCCGGCAGAGGCCCAAAAAGACGCGCCATTGTCCGTCCCATCTCCTTCATAATCGAATTCTATATTACCAGCAACAAACTCTCCGGCAGTCCAGATCCCTTTGGCTACGGCCACATCAACTCTACCGGCAGTTCCAACATCGGCTCCATATTGCATGAAATCGACTATGTTTTCAGAATTGCCAAAGCCGGCGTTATTAAGATACAAGCTTACATCAGAAGCTGTTTCATTCAGCTGACGGTCAAGTGTTATAGTCTCATTGGGATCAAGCGTCAAATCATCCGTAGTGAGTGTATTAACCTGTGCATAACTTTTTAGATTACATATCCAAAATCCTGAGATATCGATTGCCGCATCTCCAAAGTTCTTCAATACTATCTCATTGGATTCAACATCTACTTCTGAAAGCCTCACATTTGCCTCGCCAATTTCCGGTGCAGTAGTTTCGTCATCATCACCGCAACTTGCAAGAATAGCTAGTGACATAATCAGAGCATACTTCAAATACATTTTTAACTTCATGGTTATTTTAATTTAATCATTATTCTATTTGCGATCCGTTCTTTAACCGCGTTCGATACCATTACAAAACCGACAGAGAAGGGGTTGCGTCCTAGAAAAATAAATTCAGAAAACTGGCCTTAAGAGAATCAATTTTGTCCGAAGGACAGTCGATTATATTTCAATATAAATCTCAGACCCGAGGTGTACAGGTCCAAATCACCTGCCCCAATACCTTGAATGGGTATTTTTATGAAAGGCTCTACCTGTAAGCTTAATATTGGACTCAGTCGTTTGCGATAACCTACTGAAAGGTTTAAAATCCCCAAAAAATGTTGATTATCGTTTCTAAAAAATTGAGACCCTTCAGGCCATGGATCATTATAAATGATATCATAGTCTTCAGTGAGCATGAAGTATGTGGATAAACCTCCACTAAAAACAAAACCGGAGGCATCGTACCCGTTCAGGTAGTAACTAAGATTGACAGGAATATCAATCACATCACAATTGGCATTTACGCGATCCAACGTCCAATTTGGATTCGAGCCCGGATAGGACTCAATGTCTTCATCGGCAAAATAGATTTTTTTGGAATAGCTCACTCCACCGCTTAGACTAAGCTTTGAAGACAGATGATATTCAGCATGTAAGCCTACAGTATACCCCGGGTCTTCAACTCCTCGTAGACCTACGGTACTCAGGTCCGGCGAGAACTCTAAACCAATACTCCATCTTGATCTTAGGAAATAATTCTTTTTCTGATCCACAGGTTTCGACGGATCGGGAAGGTTAACTTTAGCCAATTTAGGATTAGGTAAAATAGGTAAATGACTAAAAGTAACGTTTATCGGCAGGAGTAATGAAGGCCCTGCATAATAAGTGTATTTGCTTCTATTAGATTCATTGTCTGCACCCCTTTCTTCAAAACCTTTAGGACTTTGAGAATTATCGTTCGGAATATTGGCGGTTTGATTTTTTAAATTCTCGGAATTTTGGTTTTCAACAACGTTATCCTCCGGGTCACCTGTTACTAATATTGCTTTATCCACTTGCTTCAACCTGCTTTCTACTATCTGATTATCATGTGGAATAAGAGACATATTATCAAGCATGAAACCAGAAGAATCCTCTTTTGAAAAGTTATCAGTGGCTATAACTAGATTAGACTTCGAATTTTCAACCTGGGCTTCAGATTCTTTACCATGTAATAGTGAGCTATTCCGTTCTGAATTGGCCAAATCAGCCCTGGTAGCGACCAGTTCAATTGAATCACTTCGATTAAACTTATTTTGACCATCATGACCTTCAATTTGAACTATCGACGCTGATTGTTCATCAGACTTAGCATTAAACTCACTGGAAGAATCTAATTGAGAAGACTGTTCGCTACTCAACAGGCTCCTTTTATTCATATCACCTTTGCTTATAGCGGCGTCACTTTCTACTGCTTCGGTCGACCGATTGGCATTTAACCCTTCCAGCTTGGAGTCAGACTGCTCAACCGTAGAGTCAAGGTTACGATCTACACTAGAAGACGTATTGTGCGCATGGATGTTGTTTTTATCTGATAACGATACTTGTTCATTTACCAACTGTTGTGAATCAACGACAGAGTTATCATTCACAAAGTACCAAACCGTGCCGGAACCAGTCATTAATAATAAAAGTATTAGGAGTATCGAATTCAGGTTAAACCAAGACTTTCTAGTGGAAGGAGCTATACCAGCGCCTTTAAACTTAGTCTTCATATCATCCCAACCGGCCGCAGCATCGCCAAAACTGGCCTTCTTAGAAGCCTCTTGAAATAGTTTATCTAAATCTTTATCCTTCATACTCTCCTATCTTCGCATTTTCCTGGTTACTTCTCCTTAACATATGACGTAAATTCTCCCTTGCCCTGGAAAGGTTCGATTTTGAACTGCCAATCGAAATTCCCAATTTTTCGGAGATCTCTTCATGCGTAAACCCATCAATAACATACAAGTTAAATACGGTACGATAAGTGGGAGATAACTCTTGAATTAATGCCAACAACTCATTATATGACAGGTCATGAAAACCGTCATTTTCTGCATGATTCATAAAAATGGACTCAGGTTCATCCGTATCAAGCAATATATGCTTGCTGTACTTTTTAAGAAAATTGATACTGTTATTGATAAGAATTCGCCTTAACCAAGGCTCAAAAGGTCGTGACAAATCATAGGAATCAATTTTCTTAAAGATGGTAAGAAAGCTATCATTGACTACTTCCATAGCCTCATGTTCGTTTTTCAGATAACGATAACATACGCGCATAGAAAAACTATAAAAATGCTTATAAAGCTTTTCATAGGTTTCCATACTCCTCTGAATTTTGCATTCAGAGAGCAACTGCCTTTCTGCACCGTGTTGATCCGTAACCATTAATCTTATCAACTTCAATACAATAGTGAATGTAAAGAGGTTGCGTAACGCTAAAATTTTATTTAAATAAAACCTGGATAACCAGGAAAAGCTTTAAAAAGTAATGGCTTTTTGTCAAATCTCAAGATTTACAAATAAGCCAAGTACATTATCCACAAGGTCCTCAAAGTCATTGTCTAATGGAACTTTAAAAACTATACCGGGTTTAACGCGACTGTGACTTAGGGCGAGCATTGCACTAAAAGCATACTGGCTTCTTGCAGCGCCGGGCAGGTCACTTTCAGAGATAATGGTAAAGGCAGACACACCCGCCAGACCATAAACCTTAGCCGTTCTGAACCCAAGCTGGGCGGCATAATTCAAGAACAGCTCACTGCCATCTCTGAACTCATCAGAAATAATAAAATAATCCGGACCAACCCTAAACCGATATATGAAACCTTCTTCCTGCAATTGCATATAGTTGAGTCTAAACTTAATAGTGGTTGCATCAAGAGCAAATGTTTGCGGTCTGTCAAAGTCGGCCAGAAAGCCTATGCCAGCACCAGCGTTATCGGACCCTGTGGGCAAGGCCACACCCAACTCCGCTACTATTTTTTCATTTTCAAATGGTAATTCTGCACCAAGATAAACATTGCCTAGCCCTATTTCGGAATCATCGAAACTCTTAAGTTTAAAAAAACCAAACGGCACCTCCACTATTATCGATTTATTCTGCCCTACTGCAAACCTTCCAGTGATACTACTCCTTGACGTACCAAAGGCTACTTCGGCATTGCCTCCGGGCAAAGAAGGACGCAGCCATTGAATATTGATTGAGTTTGGCGTCCTGTCATAAAGAAGGCTTTGTGCACGTGTATATTCTAAAGTGAATAGAAGTAGTATTAAAATAATAAATCGCATAAATGATATTATTTTATTAATCGAACTTAATCGTCTTTATCGGATCAATCCTTATGATGGCAAGTGTAGGTAGCACAATAATCAGTCCTACGACAACAAGAGTTAGCGCATTCAAAATAAGGATAGTTTGTAAATCCCAACCCACAGGCACATAGCTCATGTAGTAATCTTTGGCATTTAACGGAATCAATTTAAGGTAGTACTGCAAGGCACATATACCAACCCCAAGAATGTTACCTAACAGCAGACCCTTTGTAATTAACCGAACACCGTTGTAAGTAAAAATTCTCCTGATCTGCTGGTTTGTGGCGCCAAGTGATTTCAACAGCCCAATCATCTGAGTGCGCTCCATGATAAGTATTAAAATGATGGATACCATGTTAACACATACCACCATGAGTATAATACCCAAGAAAATATTTACCTGACGACTGATAAGGAAAAGCCATTCAAATACCTGTATATATTTATCACTTACCTTTTCCACATAAAGTTGATAATCCAGAACCTCATCGAGCAATGTCTCCGCCGCGTCAATACCATTCACATCCCTGACGAATACCTCAAAACCTCCAGCCAGTGAATCTCCCCAATTATTTAATCTCTGTATCATACGGATATCGCTCAACACAAACTTATCATCATAATAGTCGGCCAGATTGGTTTCATAAATACCCACCACTTTCAGTTTTCTGGGCCGTGGTGGATCCATAAAAAAATGAATTATAATATCATCATCAACTTCTAAAATCAGCTTATCCGCAATGGTCTTACTAACCACCACTTCTTTTGCATAGTTAGGGTCAGAAAAATCAAGGAATCGTCCCTCGATTAGATTGTTGTTAAATCTTTCAAGGTCAAAACGATCACTTACCCCCTTTACTATGACCCCTTGTGTTTCCTCGTTTTTTAGAAGCCCTGCTTTTAAACTGTATTCCTGCACATGATCAATCAACTCATACTCGCCATAGCTTTCGAAAAATTCATTATCGAGTGATATAGGTATCTCCTCAAAACTGTTACCAAGGCTATATTTTGTTATTTGAATATGGGAACTGAACCCATAGATCTTGTTGGTTACCGTGTCTTGAAATCCTTTGAGGATTAGAAAAGATACAATCATCACAGCGAGGCCTATTCCAATGCTGGCAATAGCTATTTTATGTATAGTAGCTGAAAAGGTGCCTTTTTCTTCGCGGCTAATCCTTTTTGATATAAAATAGGCGAGGTTCAAGGGAGATAGTTACTTTTAACGTCCAAAATAAGTAATTAACAAGTGAAGACGTTCATAATCATCTTATCTATTTTATGCCTGGCTTCCTGCGCACGGTCACAGGAGTCTAATAGCGGTAAGCTTATGGTAGGTGCAGAACAGCCTGAACGTTACCTGCCACTCCTATTGGATAAAAAGGTAGCGGTGGTAGCGAACCACTCTGCATTGGTAGGCCAAATCCATTTAGTGGATGTTTTACTTGAAAAAAATATTACAGTTGCCAAAGTAATGGCTCCGGAACACGGTTTTAGAGGTGATAAATCCGATGGTGCGGATATCAGTGACGGGAAAGATGCCAAAACGGGCTTACCCATAGTTTCTATTTACGGGAAGACCAAGAAACCTAGCAAAGAAATGCTGGAGGGTGTAGATGTTGTGGTTTTTGATATTCAGGATGTGGGGGTACGATTTTTTACGTACATCAGTACCATGCACTATGTTATGGAAGCTTGTGCCGAGCAGGACAAGCCATTTATTGTACTCGACCGCCCCAATCCAAATGGGATGATTGTGGACGGGCCGGTTCTGGATCTGAAATTCCGGGCTTTTGTAGGCATGCACCCCATACCTACGCTACATGGACTTACTGTTGGAGAACTCGCTAAAATGATAAATGGTGAAGGCTGGTTAAGAAATAATATCAAATGCGACCTGACCGTAATTCCAGTCAAAAATTATACTCATAACATGACTTACGAACTGCCTGTAAAACCAAGCCCTAACCTACCCAACCAAAAGTCAGTTGTACTATATCCTTCACTTGCACTTTTCGAAGGAACCATG
>JBCDHA010000104.1:0-9022 GCA_038750705.1 Bacteroidota bacterium | reverse complement strand
GAAACAACAAAGATACATTCGGTAGCGGGAAAGCTTGGCACGGAGGCTTCTTTGATTTCAACAAGACCCTATCGCAGTCCGCATCATACCATAAGTGATGTGGCGTTAGTAGGCGGAGGGGGAAACCCGCAGCCCGGTGAGATCTCTTTAGCACATAATGGTGTCTTGTTTTTAGATGAGCTGCCCGAGTTTAAACGCACAGTATTGGAAGTAATGCGCCAGCCTATGGAGGAACGCAGGGTTACCATCTCAAGGGCCAAAGTTTCACATGACTATCCGGCTAACTTTATGCTCATTGCCAGTATGAATCCATGTCCTTGTGGTTATTATAACCATCCGGAGAAGGAATGCGTATGCGGGCCTGGCGTGGTACAACGCTATTTGAGTAAGGTAAGTGGGCCATTATTAGATCGTATTGATCTTCATGTAGAGGTCACACCTGTTTCATTCGATGAAATGACCGGTACGGTAAAAACAGAGAGCAGTGAAGAAATACGCAACCGTGTGATCGAGGCCCGACATGTACAGTCCAAGCGTTTTGAAAAGGACAAAGCTCTGCATTGTAATGCCATGATGCCCGGCCAAATGGTGAAAGAGGTTTGTGCTATTAATGAAGCGGGAAAAACACTGCTCAAGACAGCGATGGAAAAATTAGGCCTTTCTGCAAGGGCTTATGACAGGATTTTAAAAGTGTCAAGAACCATTGCCGACCTCGCCGGTTCGGATGAAATCAAAATTGAGCACCTTGCTGAAGCCATTCAATACCGCAGCCTGGATAGAGAGGGCTGGGCGGGTTGAGAATAGTCACTAGGTAAAGAACTATTTCGGTCTGATTTATTCACCTTCCACCGAAAAAGATATTCGCAAAATTGATCCAAATATATTTTATTTTAACCCATTATATATCTTAAGGAAAAATATTTGATAATTTAGCACACATTTTAGCCAAAATTATCATCCTTCATCATCAACCCATCGTATACATTTGCATTGTAAATTATTATGCGATGAAAAAGTTAATCAGAAAATCCATTGTATTGGCACTGCTATTCACAGCACTACAAGGTAATGCGAGTGTGAATCCAACACTGCGAAATCTAAAAGATGGGAAAACAACCGTTTTAACTTTATCCGGTGTTGAAGAGGGGGATAGTTTATATATAAAAGACCTGTTTGGGCAGGTATTGTATGGGCAGTCTATTTCAGCTTCAGGCGTGTACGAAAGAGCGTTCAACCTAACAGTTTTTGACGAGGGGTCATATTACTTTGAGGTTACTATTGAGGACGAGCCCAGAAGAATTCCATTTAAAGTGGTAAATCAAAAGATAGTTATTGAGAAGAACAAGGAGTCGGCTATTATGCGTCAGGCAAAGCGTGTGAACAAAAAACAGCTGAAGCAAGAGCAGCGCTCAACCGCTAAAAAAACTGTAGTAAGAGTTGAACCCAGAAGACCTTCTTTCAAAGGTCAGGACTTTGTAAACTATTATAAACGCAACTAATTAAAATCAGAACTAAACCAAAAAGCCAGGGTCATACGATTCTGGCTTTTTTGCTTTTAGTCCTTCAGTAGGGCAACCTTGGGTTTGTACCGGCTTTTTAAAAAATGCTTGAATTGCCTGTGGGTGTTCATGTCAAGTACTTTTCACTTTCGCTGATACTACTATATATCCAACGTCTAAAAATGAAGCGTCCAGAATGTATCGATTTTTATCCATCCAAGCCCCGTTGTCCAAATCGCGCTGTATTTTTTGTAAGCCCGTTGAACAGTCATTTAATTTGGTAAAAGCTGAAATTGACTTTCTATCCCTATCATTTAAATAGGCTTTTGGCCTTTTCCAGAAAGCGGCCAGAAAACCATCTGTACAGTCTTCCGGAATCATTAATTTGGATACCTCTACGTCATCAAAATATTTATCCAACTCATCTTTTTTTGGAAATATTTTTTTGTCTTTTTCATAGATCTCAGGAAAATAATCTCTGGTCAGCCAAAATGGCTCAGCTTCAGGATTCCATGTAACTGCTACAAACCTTTCAGAAACGACCCTATTTATTTCTCTAAAGGCCTGATCTCTGTTTTTCCAATGATGCATTGAAAGCACGGTCATGGCATGTGAAAAGCTATTCTTCTCAAAAGGAAGTTTTTCTGCAAAGCCTTTTACCACCTGATGGGCTTTACTTCGCTGAGCTATCATCTCGGAGGACGGTTCGACGGCTACAAGATCCATATCGTCAGGCTCATATGACCCCGTTCCTGCTCCGATATTTATAATTCGCTTAGCGTCCTTTAATTTGGAATATATCTGTGCTGATATTCTTGGATCAGCCTGCCGGGTCCCCGAATAATTAATACCGATACGATCATAAATTGTGTTCATTGGTTTTAGATAGTATGTTACCTAACTACGGATAATTACAGTTCTCAATTAGTAGAGCCTAGTAACCTCGTAATACTTTTTATGCACATTTCTTAAACTAACGTAATTTATAAAATTCATCAAACCTGCGTAAGAGCTGAACCGTTCTTACAATATACCTAATCCTGCAAGTATGATTGGTGGTGGCTTTATAAATGACATGCGTAAAACTATGGAGCGAAATCGCTCACTTCTCCAGCGTAAAGTGGCTCTTCAAAAGAAGCAATCAGTGAGAAAGAGACTGGTTATCTTAATATCTATAACCCTGGTTGTCAGCCTCGCCTCATGGACAGTAATTAATACTAAATTACCTGACCCCGATCCGATACTACTGGATCAAAAAGAATATCAACGGCATTTCCGAAGTGAACTAATAGTAAAAGACAGTCTTCATAGTATCAGGATAGATTTTTACGGAAAACACAGGGTATGTGAAAGTCATTTGTTGAATGATGTTAAACACGGACGCTCTAAAAGCTACTATATTTCCGGTGAGCTTTTTCGAGAAGCTCGATATGTTAATGGCCTTCTAAAAGAGGAAAATTTCTTTTTTAAGTCAGGCGAATCAGTTACTCAAAGAGAATTGTCAAATGATAATCTACTCTTAAAAATTGCTGATCGAACTCCTAACGATAGCCTTATGGTTACTTTAAAATATTGGGATGGAAAGATTATTCCCGGTACCTACAAAGAATATTGTTTGTTAACGGGAAAGACGTTTACGGAATAAAAAAAACTTAAATGACCTATCCGCAGAAGTAATTTGAATGCTGTAGAATAAAATCAATACATATGGGTGGAGGTGGTTTTTTATACGAGATGAACAAGGCGATTGAGCGCAACAAGGCAATGCTTAAAAAAAAGCCATTAAGCGAAAAGTTAGAACCTTATCGATTAAAGAGCGGTTTGGGCAAGGACTGGACATACAAAAAAGCCAATAAATCACTGCTAAAGAACATTCGTAAGCAGGTGGCTGCGGACCGCAAGCGGCGCCTGTTCAAATCAATTTTGGCTTTCACAATTATAGCCACCTCATTTGGTTTGGGTTCATGGGCCTTTTTTGATCATAAAATCAGTACAGAAGAACCTAAACCTAAATTACCCGAGCATACGCGTCTATTTACCACAAAAATTCATCAAATTAAGAATGGTGTTGAGCTAAAAGTAGACCATTTAAAGTCAGGGCCGAAGTCTGCTGAAACCAAATATAAAGATGGCAAGAAGCATCAGAATAGTGAGAGTTATTATTCTTCCGGAGAACAGTTTAGATCAGCGACCTATTTCTACGATACTCTGGTAGTGGATTACCACTTCTTCAAAAACGGGGATACCATCAGGAACTTTCCAAGGATCACTGATAACAAGGTTCATCATCTCGCCTTTAGGACCGAAGACAATTCTACTACTATATCCTTTGATTACTGGGATGGTAAGATTATACCGGGAACATACCAGGAATACAACCTATTGACAGGAGAGATAAAAAAGGAAGCAAACCGATAGAAACGGGCAAAGTGATAAAACAGGTGATCATAATAATCACCTGCTTTCATGTTTACTTTATACTTTAAGTTTCAGCATATCGCCCATGCCAAAAGCGCCAAAAATACCTTCATGGATTTGCTCCAGTTGCTTGTTGTAAGGGTCTATATGTGTTCCCATACCCATGTTATCAACCACGGTTCGTACCGGGCGTTGTCCGGCAGGAGTAGTAATCAGTTTGGAAATGGCATCGGCTACCAGTTGCGGGTCCTGATCCGGATTTCCTGCTAAAGCTCCTTCGAAGCTATCAAAAAGCTGTTTGGGTGCATTTACCATTTCGCCGTACCCTTCGTCTCTTGACGTATCTGATGGTAAAATCAGGCTATTGAAGAAAGTGGTAGGAAAACCACCGGGTTCTACAATGACCGAATCAACGCCAAAACCTGACAACTCAATACGATAATTTTCTGCCAAGGCTTCCAGCGCCCACTTGGAAGCGTTATACGGGCCATAAAAAGGTAATGCCATCCTGCCTAATAAGCTCGAAACAAAAATGACCAACCCCGAGCCCTGAGATCTTAAGTGAGGAAGAGCAGCTCTTGTGACACGCTGCACACCAAAAACGTTTACTTCAAATAACTTTTTAAAATCATCAACAGTAAAATTTTCCTGGATTCCTAGTACCCCAACACCGGCATTATTTATCACTACATCAAGACCATCCATCAGCTCGGTAGCTTTGGAAACTCCCTGGTTAGTGCTGTCATCACTGGTAACATCCATTTCTATGATTTCAGCACTAAGGCCTGAAAGTTCATCGGCTATTCCCTTATTCTTTGACGTAGAATTACGCATGGTGGCCGCTACCTTGTGGCCTTCCTTGAGTAACGTTTTTACTGAAAGTGCGCCAAACCCACCACTGGCTCCTGTAATTAAGACTTTTTTAGACATTTTAAATTTTATTTAGAGGTTAATGATTATTGTGTTAAAAGTTTAAAAGCATGATCCCATTGATTATTCGTGAATCCCGGAATACACCATAACATGCACAGTGCTTCAATGGCTCTGGCAGCCTCTGCCTGGCCCATATCCAGGGTTTCCCAGCCAAAGAGATCTATGATCTCACTTACTTCTTGTTTGGCCATAGCGTTATTGCCGCAAATGAACATGCTGGGTTTTACTTCGAAAGTTGGATTTACCATTTTTGCACTACCTACACTGCTAAACGCCTTTACAAAATTAGCAGTTGGGAAAGTTTGCTGCAGTTGCTCCATGAGGGAATCATTCTGTGCGGTGAAAAACTGAAGCACTCCATTAACCGGAGGAGCATCGGCGATTGGATTAGTAGCATCCATTATCGTTTTACCCATCAGATTATTCGTGCCCGTTAATTCCAGGGCGCTCTTAGCCGCTGTGCCTTTCACAGCAAGAACAAGAATATCTCCAAAAGAAGCTGATTCTGATAAACTTCCTAATAAGGCTCCTTCGCCTTCATTAGCACTCCATTCGGTCAATTTTTCCGGATTTCGGGTTCCAAGCATAACGCTGTATCCATGTTTAATAAAACCTTCTCCCAGCGTTTTAGCCACTATTCCAGAGCCTATGATTCCAATTTTTGCTTTCATTCTATTCTGGTTAGTTATAATTTTTGAGTAGCCTTATAAATATCGGCAGTCAGTTGCTTGCTAAATTCTTTACCCAAAACGGTAGAATATCTATTATAAAGGTTGGCCCAGGCCTCTCTAATCTTTGGATGAAGCTCCTTAGCCTGTTTGGTGGGGTATACCTCAGTAGTTCGACCCACTGTTTTTCTTTCTAAATAGTTGCGGTGTTCCATTTTTTCGATGAGTCGGGTGACCGTAGAGGGTGTGAGCTGCATTTGATGACTAATTTCAGTAGGTTGGATGCCTGGTTTTTCGTTAACAATCATCAACAAAAAGGCATAAGATGAGCTCAGTCCGGTAATAGCAAATTCATCATCGGAGATTTTAGTCATTATTCTTGAAAGTGCGTTGGCCGAATAATATAAACAGGTGCAATATTTTGACTTTTCTTTTCTCATATGAGATTCTAAATTATAAATATTGTTTGTACATACAAATAATATTTAAAAATTTTTCTTCTTTTTTTACTTAAGCTCTCATTCCTGCAACTCGTAGCTTATGGCAGGAATACAAAGTTTGAATGTAGATCCTTGACCGACCTCACTTTCAACCCAAATTTTACCATCATTTAGTTCAATCATTTCACGACAGATTTTAAGACCCAAACCTGTGCCCTTTTCACCTTTGGTTCCCAGGTGAGAGAAGTTTTCTTCACTGAACAGTTTGGTAATTTGCTCTTCTGTCATCCCTATTCCATTATCCTTCACTTCAATTTGACAGAATTCTTTATCTAAATTGCCGGTAACGGTAACATTCCCACCTTCTTGAGTATATTTTAGTGCATTGCTAATCAGATTCCTGAGCACCACATTGATCTGATCTGCGTCGGCCCAGGCTGATAATTCTGTATCAATCGAATTGATCAATGTAATGTTTTTATCGTTTGATATGCCTTCAAAAAGATTAAAGTTACTCTCAACTATTGAGTGAAGCTGCGTGTTTACCGGTTTTGATGTGAGGCCCTCCAATTGGCTGCCTGCCCAATGCAGCAGGTTGTTTAATGTAAAGTACATGTGTTCCACACCTTTTTTTAAGTTAGCCGATTGACTTAAGAAATCTTCTACACTTATGCTTTTGTCGGTTGAAAGTTCAAGCAGTGTTTTGAGGGAAGATAGTGGACCACGCAGGTCATGACCTATTATGGCGAATAACTTTTCTTTGGTATCGTTTGAAGCGGTAAGTGTTTCAGTTTGTTTTTTAAGCTCTTCATTTCTTTTATCAATCAATAAATTTTTTGTCGATACCAGATTGTAAGCACCGCCAAGCAATGAATAAAGGAATAAGTTAAATGCAATAATTCCGCATGAAAAAATTATTCCTGCCGCTAAGTAGGACAAGGCATAGGCTTGAACAGTATAATTTGTACCTACTACCTCCAAAACAAGGAAATAGTTGAAAATTAGCGTGAGCAGCATTACTATCGTCCAGATGAGTGCTGGCTTAACACCATGCGTAATGAGACTCATTAAGGGAATGAATGTGGACCAAAAAACGATGACATGAAATGTTTTTGGATCAGCCAAGAAGTTAGTTTCAATAAACCCATAGACCAGGACAATAAAAAGCCACCTAAATAAATTTGCATCTGGATATTTGATGACAAAACCTACAAAAACGCAGCTTATTATACTCTGAATCAGGATGATTCGAAATTCCACCGCATGTAAATCAATTGTCAATTCAGCTATTAACAGAAGTGTCATCACAATACCAGATGCTACTACTGAGACTAAATAAATTTTTCGTGACTCAATCTTATAATCTGTCGGAATGAATCTAAAGCCCATTCTCTAATTTAATTCTTTATCAGTGAATCTGAAATTTCTAGCAACAACTAAGGTCCTGTATATCAGATAGTTTAATGAATTAACTGAATTGATCTATTTTACGTGAGTATAATTATACTGACGTGTGTTAAGAGCGCAATTGATGCTTCGGCGGAAATTTATATGAGTACTTTAAGTATTCACCTCAATCAAGTCCCACTTGTTCCCATATAGTCTTCAAAAACGACTACAGTGCCATATGTCTCTTTACGCGGGTCTTCTAGAAGTTTTACCCCATCGATTTTCATTTGGCTATAATCTCTTTCAAAGTCATCGGTATGCAAAAAGAGAAATACCCGTCCTCCGGCCTGATTTCCAACGGCATTCTTTTATTCTTCAGTTACGGCTTGAGCGAGTAGTAGATTGATACCGCTGTTATCAGGCGATACCTGAATCCAACGTTGGTCAATATCGCTAATCAGTTTGAACCTCAGCTTTTTGGTGTAAATAGGCTATGGCTTCATCATAATCTTGTACTACCAAAGTAATAGCATTAATGTTACGCTTCATAACCAACGTCACGCTTCAGATCTCTGCTTTCGGCTGCTGCCACAGCCAACTCATCACACCGTTCATTTTCAGGAATTCCTGCATGGCCTTTTACCCATTGAAACTTTACTTTGTGCGCTCTAAATGTGGGGATAAATCTTTTCCAGAGGTCAATGTTCGCCTTATTTTTAAATCCCTTTTTTTCCCAACCCCAAAGCCAGCCTTTTTCTACTGCATCAACAACATACTTAGAATCCGAATAGATAGTGACCGCTGTTCCTGCCTTTTTAAGTGATTCTAAACCTTTTATGACAGCCAGCAACTCCATTCGGTTATTGGTCGTATTCAAAAAACCTTCGGAAAGTTCTTTACGATAGGGTTTTCCATTTACTGTGGCTTTCATCACCACACCGTACCCGCCAGGTCCTGGATTACCTTTAGCGGCTCCGTCAGTGTAAATTGTAATCATATCAAATGAATTTGATCTTTAAATATTTTGACTGCAATAGCAAGAAGAATAATACCGAATACTCTGCGCATTACACTGAATCCGGAGTTACCTAGTTTCCTTTCCAGCCAATTCGTGGACTTTAAGACGAGATAAACGAATAATAGATTAACAACTATTCCAGTAATGAGGTTAGGCGTTTCATAAACCGTTCTTAGTGAGAGAATAGTTGTCAATGTGCCTGCTCCAGCTATGAGAGGAAAAGCGAGTGGTACGATTGATCCCGATCCACTGCTATTGGGGTCATCACGAAAAAGTGTTATGCCCAAGATCATTTCCATTGCAATAATGAACATAATAATGGCCCCTGCCACAGCGAAGGATTCTACGTCTAACCCAAACAACTTTAATATTGATTCTCCAACAAATAAAAAAGTTATCATCAATATACCACTAACGATAGTGGCCTTAGCCGACTGAACCCGCCCCTCTTTCTTCCGAAGATTGATTACTATAGGTACTGAGCCCAAAATGTCAATTACTGAGAAAAGTATCAGTGTAACCGAAAAAATTTCCTTGAAATTCAACATCGTGCAAAGTAACTTAATTGAAGATTACCGATGTGTTAACAAGAAGTTTTTGAGTAAAGTAATTTCATCCATTTTTATCGACGGGAAATTGGCAATCCTAAAAGTAGTT
>JBCDHA010000103.1:0-9023 GCA_038750705.1 Bacteroidota bacterium | reverse complement strand
CAGGAAAATGATAAAGACCAGGGTAAAAACATTGATCACATTGGTTAGCACCGTAATCTGGCTTTGCTCTAAGTTATATTCAGACTTAAAGTAGGGGATACTTACAATACCGATCAACTCTCCTTTTTGAAATGACTTAACCGCGAAAAAAGTGGTATTGTATTTTAAGCTGCCAACAGACTCCTGAAGTATATAAGAGTTTTTACATTTCTCTTTTATTTGACTTAGCGCCTCGGGATTTATATAATCACTTAGCAGATCATTTTCAAAAATTTGCGGCTGGCTTGAAGCGATTAGTTTTCCCTTGATATTGAAAAGATTGACATCGACTCCTGAATATTTTGTGACCTCCGTAAGTTTTGACCGTAATTCTTCAGGATCTACACTTACATGACTAACGTAATTGTTAAGGTCATCGCTCACATTGTTACTTATGCTTTCAGCCTTTTTAAAATACTCCTGATTAACTTCCTTTTCAAAGGAGGAATTAATTAAGCTCAACGTGGTAAAGCTTACTGCAATCAAAGGCATAAAAAAAGCCAGGTTTAGGTATAGCTGTATTTTAGCAGAATAATTCAGATTTTCAGGTTGCAGGGCAAAGTAAATAAAGTAAAACCCCGATACGATCAGGATTAAAAACACCTGTAATAAAAAGAGAAATGAAAAGTTGGAAAAAACATCTGTAAACGGGTGGTCATCCGAACTTATAACAATTGTCTTCGAGTCGACATCGCGGAGCGCTGTGTGCCAATATTCCTCACTTTTAATCGTACTTTCATAGAGCTCAGGCTCAGAAAACAGTGATCTCTGGAAATCCAATTGGTAATTGAAATCTCCGGAGCTATACTGAATAGCATTGCCGCGGAAAATAGCGTAGCTGTAATTGTTATTTTGATAAGGCATTAAGAGGCGATGATCCACAAGAAGCTCTGGATAAACACTTTCAGGAATGATGCGCTTTAGATTTAGGTCAATTATAGCGTATCCTACTACCAAACCACGCTTTTTTATCTCTATACGATTCAAGTACCGCTTAGAGGCCTCGGCACTTGGGCTATTGATAAAATAAATGTCAGGATAACTGGTAGCGTATGAATTGAAATTATCAAACTGCCCGGGAGTTAGTGATATTGGCAGATTGTTAAATGGTTGACCTGAAGAGTTGTAGAGGTAAATATCTATATCATACTTATCAAAGTAATTACTCAGGTACTCCTGCCGTATCTTTGTTTTAACAATTTCTTTGCTCGAAAAAGGACTTGACATCCTACTTTGGATAAAACGATCATTCTTTATTTTACTATTGGCTTCAGCAAGTAAAAATTCTGCCAGATTATCATTTTGAATAAGGAGCTGATTGGCAAAGCGCTTTTTCTTTTTATAACTCGCCTCTTTTTCAAAGTCGTAAACGGCTATAGAACCCAAGGCCGCCCCTCCAATCATAAAAATAAA
Source organism: Bacteroidota bacterium (assembly GCA_038750705.1). Classification (GTDB taxonomy): domain Bacteria; phylum Bacteroidota; class Bacteroidia; order Cytophagales; family Cyclobacteriaceae; genus Fulvivirga. Next base: position 7,571 of record JBCDHA010000103.1, on the reverse strand, counting down.
AAAGTATAAAAAAGTACGATACTTTAGCTTGTTAACAGATTTAAACAAACCGGTGAAATGGACTAACAATAGCACGGTTACACCTACAATAAGCGAAGCCAGGAACTCTTGTGCTATGGAGAAATTAACCGCAGAAAAAAGAAGAGCAGCTATCAATACTCTTAACAGAAACGCTATTTGTGATAAACTGGAGGCCTGCACTGCCATATATAAGACATGGAACACAAAAAATATGGAAGCAATAAATAATAGTATTATGGAGAAGCCCACGATACGTCCTACATCAAAACCAAGACTTTGATTAATATCAAATGTTAACTGGGAATTATGATAGAGTGTTTGAAAAATGAGAAATTCAAAGTGGAAGATCAACAGTCCCAAACCAATAAATAGTACCGGCATTATCCAGTCAGTAAGCACCTTAGGCTTGGTTGGTACCGATGTCAAAAATGTTTCCTTATTGTAGAATAGATAAAATCCAACCAGGCAAAAGCAGCATATATTAATAAAAAGATCGCCCAATGACGGGTTAAAATCAGAGGAAGCGAAGTAGCTGGACTGAAACAATGTACTTTCCGTTACTGAATGAGGAAAACTTAATGACAGCATCACTCCTCTTAAGGCCAAAAGCGATGCTATGAGTGCGGCAAGCCCTAAGTAGGTTTGTCCCCTTCTGGAAAGCCAAGTAGAAAGCCTAAATAGAACAATAACAAGCAGAACCGTTCCAGCCAGAATAATCCATATGTTTAGAGGCGATGATGTCAGAGGGGGTTGACTTGAATCAGCAATCACTACTTTAAAAAGGCAATTATCTTCGCCCAGGCAAATCAAATCACCTTTAGCGGAGTTAATACTTCCCAACATCACATTTTGTATTGGAAAAACACTGGGGTTGCAGGACGACTTTATGTAGTCGTTCTCTATTTTGTAACCTGTGTAGAGTGGTAGTATGGCGTAAACTTCAAGGGCTTTATCAGCAATTTCCCAACGCCTCACTACATAGCTCTTTCTTACATCATTTATAAACTTATACCTGTAATTTCCACGTATGCTTTTATATTCAGGGACATAGCGGTAATCTGACCAATAAGCCAGCCTTCCCGCACGAAAAATAAAAAAGGGATACTGCCCAATGGAATTTAGCTCATCAAACGTGAAATCGGATGTACTTTCAACCGCTTCAAGCACAGGTACCATATCGCGTTGAATCCTCGATAACTCTCTTGTTAGATTATACTCAATGTCCTCCTTCTCCTGAACAATCGCGGTACCCTGACCAATAATTAGCATTATTGTTCCTGAAGCAATGAGCAGTATAGCGAATACTATAAGCCTAATATCAAGATTTGAAATAATCAAATTATTAAAGTATGGAATCGGATAAATATAACCGATTTGAACTAATTCCCTTTTTCAGGATCAAAGTCTATGCCACCAAAAAGATGAAGAAAAAGGATTCGCGAATACCTAAAACTCACCGGTAGAAAGATAATCACAGCGAGTACTATACTTATGAAGTAGATATAAAGGGGGAAGTCGCCAATTATTGACAGACCAAGTCCAATGGCTACAAAAAGAGCAACAGAAAAAGCATAGCTGATATACATAGCTCCAAAGAAAAATCCCGGTTCACGTTCAAACTGAAGTCCGCACGAGGGACAATTTTTATTCATTTTTTGAAAACCGGAAAGTTTGTAAGCACTGGTTATAAACATATTACCAGAACGACAACGCGGGCATTTACCATGCAATATTGCGCTTCCTTTCGATCTTTTTGGCATTTGCTTTACTATTTCTATACCATAAATAACCCACCACACCTATTGCTAAATAAGGCATCACGAAAAGATATAGAATTCCAAAATTCAAGCTCGCACCTATCCCTACGTCTCCATTGCTTACGTTATTTTCTATGGTAGCGCGGCACATAGCACATTGAGCGAAGCTCGTAGCACAACTAAATACCAGAAAAGTAAGCGTTATAAATATCTTCTTCATTAACAACTGCATTCGGTATTGTAAATATAACAGCTAACCACCACAAAAGATCTAGTAATACGGACTAATCATCAGGTAAACGATTACCCCTGTTACCGCTACATAGAGCCAGATGGGAAATGTAATACGCGCCAGCCTCTTATGCCTATCAAATTGTTTTGATAATGCTCTAACGAAGGTGAATAACACTAATGGAATGATTATGATGGACAAAATTATATGTGTAATTAGAATGAAAAAGTAGACATATCGAATTGAGCCCTCACCACCAAAAGAAGTGGAAGCACTGGTCATATGGTAGATTACATACATTACTAAAAACAATGCTGACAACGTTATACACGTTTTCATAAGATTCTCGTGGAGGCCCCTATTTCCCTTTTTAATAGCTACTACCGCCATTATCAATAGAAAAGCGGTAAGTCCGTTGATACCGGCATAAATCGGTGGTAAAAAAGAAAAATCATACCCATCGATCTTTATTCCAAATAATGCTGCAACCGCCAATGGAATTGCAACAGACAATACTATAATTAGCTTGTTGTACCGGGTGTCCACCACTTCACTCATTCTCTAACAAAATTTTAGTCTCCACAATTAATCTATCTAACTCTTCCAGGTCCGTCTTGTAATAACCTCTAATGATACCTCTGTCATCATGCAGGATGAACTGATTTACAGTATCAGTAACAAAACCACAATGCATAAGTTTCATAAACGAAGCGCTATCCATAGTAGCGTTAAACCCATGAGCTACAAAGGAAAAATTATCCCGGAACAGTGCTTGCAACCGGCTTCTTGTGTTAACCAGATCAGTAGAAGTAAACTCGTTATTTTCACTAAAGAACAGAGTAACATTAGCCCTCTTATTATTTTTGTTGTTCATAGCTACTCTAAAAGTGTCTTGAGGATAGCTACAATCAGGGAATTCCGAAATACCCCCCCTCGTGTAGTAGTATGGAATGTCAAACCGGTTATCACCATATGACTTCAGAAATAGAAAGATGATAACGGGTATTGCCAATATTGCAATCAAGAAAATGAACTTGAGTACTTTATTAGTCATAAGTGTAAACAAAAAAGGCTAAAACCGAAGCTTTAGCCTTAGCATGTATTTCTTTTAATTTAAAACCTTATTTCGTAGATAGCCGCGCCTTCATATATAAAGGCTATGAGCATCCAAATGATAAACACCGTAGGGATCAATATGGACCATACCAACACCTTTACCTCGTATTTTAAGTGCATAAATTCAGCAACAATATAAAATGCTTTCACAATAGTCATTAACACGAAAATGGAAACCCGTGTCATTGCCATCTCTAGAGGTACGGTAAATGCAATGACAAACTCAAGAATGGTAATAGCAGCCATATAACCTGCCGTAACCCATATCTTTTTGATTTTAGCCTTATCTACCGGCTGCGGTTGTATGTGTGTAGTTTCTTCCATAATATCTTAAATTATACAAGGTAAAAGAATGTAAAGACAAATACCCAAACCAGGTCTACAAAGTGCCAATACAATCCGACCTTTTCAACCATTTCATAATGCCCTCTTCTATCATAAACACCAGTTACTGTGTTATAGTAAATCAGAAAGTTTAATAGTACCCCACTGGCCACGTGTGTGCCGTGAAAACCGGTAATAAAAAAGAAGAACGCCGCGAAATCCGGTGGCCCGTATTCGTTCCAAGCCAGGCCTGCTCCACCTCCACCAGTGCCATGAATAAAGTGACTCCACTCCCATGCCTGACAGCCAAGGAAGGTAAGACCTCCGATGATGGTCCAAAGCATCCACTTTTCTACGTCCTTACGATCCATTCTATGACCCGCCTCTACGGCCAGTACCATAGTAACGCTACTCATAATGAGAATAAATGTCATAATACCAACAAATACCAGGGGCAGGTTGACACCATGCAGGAAGGGAACAGCCTCAAAAACCTTCTCAGGTATTGGCCAATATTCCTGACTAAAGACGAAGGCATCAGCCACGCCTTCAAATGCCGGATGCGCTGACCTTACCAATCCATAAGTAATGAGTAGAGCGGAAAAGGTAAATGCGTCAGAAAGAAGGAAAAACCACATCATAAGCTTGCCGTAGCTCGCTTTCAATGGCGACTGCCCGCCATCCCAAATGCTTCCTTTTGATTTAGTTGGTACTGCTGCTGTAGCTGACATAGAAATTAGTATCTCTTAGAATTAATGATTCAACAATAAGAAAACAAACAAATAAATCCAAAGTACGTCAAGAAAATGCCAGTATGTAGCACACATCTGAATCTGAGTAAGATTCTTAGAATGCACTTTGTATTTAAAGGTTGAAATTAAGACAATTATTAGAAAAATAACACCACTTACGAGGTGTAGTCCGTGTACACCTGAAAGTACGTATAAAAACGATCCGGATGGATTCCCGACAAAGTAAATATTATCGGCCACCAAGTCACTCCATACATAAAGCTGGCCCGCCAAAAACGCCACTCCGAGCACAGAAGTTATGGAAATAGCGAGTTTAACTTTTTCCAAGTCGTTATGCTTTGCGGATATCAATGCCCAATGCATGGTACCGCTGCTAAGCAAAATAATGGCCGAAGTCACCCACATTGAAATGGGCAGATCAAACTCCGTCCAGTTTCCTTCTCCCTGACGTACGATATATGCACTGGTTAGCGCTGCGAATATCATCACCACAGTAACCATAAACAGCCATAACCCAAATTTTCTGGGGTGCATTGATAATGGCTTCTTTGGTTCTTCTACCAGCTTAAGATCTCCTGTCATTTTCTCCTTCATTTTATTTCACCATATCCAATAAGTACGCTATCTGTACTATCGGTAAGTACAGAAATGAGCCAAACATAATTCTTAATGCCGATTTTCTATTACCGTTCTTCATTAAGGCGAAAGTCTGACTTAGAAAAAGTACCCCACAAACGGTAACAATAATGGCGGAATCAATACCTGTTATTCCAAACTTAGCCGGAAGTAATCCCAGAGGAATAAGGAACAACGTATATATCATTATCTGAATGGCTGTATTTAAATCTTTTGTACCTCCGGATGGGAGAAGTTTAAACCCTGCCTTTTTGTAATCTTCATCCGCTACCCAGGCGATGGCCCAAAAATGGGGGAACTGCCAAATAAATTGAATACCAAATATAATCAAGGCCTCATAGGTTATACTCCCGGTATAGGCTGTCCATCCTAATAGAGGGGGTAATGCACCCGGAATTGCACCAACAAAAACAGCAATTGGTCCTACCCTCTTAAGCGGTGTATATACAAAACTGTAAAGCACCATAGAAAGCAAAGACAAAAGTGTGGTAAGCGTATTGGTGAAAAGCATTAATATGGATAAACCTATGGCTGCGAGAACAATAGAAAACAGCATAGCCTGCCGCACGGTAAGTTTACCTGTCGGTAAAGGACGATTCATGGTGCGGGTCATGAGCTTATCCAGATCTTTTTCGATAATCTGATTAATAGTAATAGATGCCCCTGAAACCAAAAAACCTCCTAAACACAGCCATCCTAAATGGATCCAGTTTAAAGTACCTCCACTGCCTAGCACATAACCAAAACCACATGAAAATGCAACCAGGAAAGATAACCGAAACTTTACCAACTCGTAAAAAGACTTGGCCGTTGATCCTAAGCTTGAAACCGCTAAAACCCGTGGATTATTCAGCATTTATTATCACTCTTTTTTTCAAAACAAACTGCAAAAATAACAAAAACTGAAGCCCAAACCCCAACGTGCCAACTAATAAATGTAGTGGTTGTATCGCGGGTGGTATAGCTCCGTATGCCATTATTAAACCAGATAATATGGACACTAGTAATACAACAGCCAAACCTTTAACTAGTTTCGATTGAAATAGTGATTTGCGAAGTAAATAAAACACGACCATATGCGCCAAAAGTATCAACCAGGAAAATGATCTATGGATAAAAAATTCCAGTCCTAAAGATTCAATCCATAAATCTCGCGAAGCATGATCAAAAGCTACTGCAACCCGGTCTATGGCTTCTCTCACCTGCGTGCCCATGGCAATTTGTACAAGGGTCAGTATCATACATAGTACAAGTGCATAAGGTACAAACCTATTATCACCTCCTGTGCTGTAATTCGAAGATTTTGTGACTTTGGCATAAAGCCAAATCAAAAGGGCTACGATTACCAATGCTATGAACATATGAATGGTTATCATCCAGGGTAATAAATTTGTGGATACCACTACAGAACCTATCCATCCTTGAAATACCACTAAAACAAAAGTAGTAACAGCGACTATCGGTATCGACCTGTATCTTTTGAGTGAGAATGAAGCCACTGCTGTGCCCAATATCAGTAGACCGATAACAGCCCCTATCAATCGATTGATGTATTCTATCCAGGTCTTTACGGCATTGAAGTCCGCTTCTTCCAAAATAGAGTCATCATTTAAAATAGCCTGGGCCGTTTTGTCATAACCAAAAGCGGTCAGATATTGAGCAAAACGGATGTTTTTAGCTTCACGCTTTTGTGAGTAGATCTCTTTATAATTGGAAGGAAGTTCATTAATGTGCGTTGGTGGAACCCAGCTACCAAAGCATTTAGGCCAATCCGGACAGCCCATACCGGAACCCGTACTTCGCACTACCCCACCTACCAATATTAAAAGATAAACGGCTATTAAAGTAATCAGGCTGATCTTTCGGAACAGCCTGACCTTTTTTGGATTGTTACTTTTCATTCACGACCACCACATCCTGATCCGAATCTGTTTCCAATTTAATCAACTCATTCTCATGAGGCAGGTTGGATTCAGGGGTTTCAGAAAATGGAACAGTCTGAGGAATAAAATCTTCTTCTGCACCAGGTTTACTATAATCGTAAGGCCACCGGTACACTGTAGGTATTTTACCCGGCCAGTTACCGTGCCCCGGATTAATGGGTGTAGTCCATTCCAGCGTATTCGACTGCCAGGGATTCGCACTTGCTTTTCTTCCTCGATACATACTGTAGAAAAAGTTAAACAGGAATATAAACTGAGCTGATAAAGTCAGTATAGCCGCAATACTTACAAACATATTCAAGTCACTGAATGTATTGAATGTATCAAAGTTGGTGAAGGAATAATATCTACGTGGATATCCGGCAATACCAATGTAATGCATAGGGAAAAATACCATATATACACCAACAAAAGTTAACCAAAAGTGAATGTATCCCAGTTTGGCGTCCATCATCCTACCATACATTTTAGGGAACCAATGATAAACCCCCGCTAGTAACCCAAAGAATGATGCACTCCCCATAACCAGATGGAAGTGAGCTACTACAAAATACGTATCGTGTAGTTGGATATCGATGGCGGAATTACCCAGGAATATTCCCGTAAGACCACCTGAAATGAAGAAAGATACCAAGCCTATGGAAAACAACATGGCCGGCGTGAAGCGAATATTACCTCTCCAAAGCGTAGCCAAATAGTTAAATACTTTAACCGCCGACGGAACAGCGATAATTAAGGTAAGCAACATGAAGATGGATCCAAGGAATGGATTCATGCCTGTCACAAACAT
>JBCDHA010000102.1:0-9052 GCA_038750705.1 Bacteroidota bacterium | reverse complement strand
GGTCGATCTCAAGGAATTTGGCACCACTGATTTACACCTGATAGGGCCTCGCGCTGAGGTTTCATTCAGCAACAAAATGTTCTGGACTACTTTTTTACAATACAATACCCAGTCCGAAAATTTTAATATCAACAGCCGCTTTCAATGGAGATATAAACCCATGTCGGACATTTTTATTGTCTACACTGATAATTACACTACCACAGATCTTACTGTTAAGAATCGTGGTTTAGTATTTAAAATGACTTACTGGTTAAATATTTAATCCGAAACAGGGATTACAAGCAATGGTATTTTAGACTTTTTCAATACACTTTCGGTGGTATCACCTACAAAAACTCTATACAAAAAGCTATGTTTATGCGACCCGAGGATGATTAAATCCGTTTCAAGTTTTTCACTCTCGTCAACGATCATATCAGCAGTAAACCCTTCTAACAGCACCCCTTGAGCTTCAATTCCCTGCCTGGAAAGTGTCTCTGCCAGATCAACTAAATATTTATGTTCTTCTTTAAGTTCCTTAGCTCTGAAATCCCGGATGTATTGCGGTCCAACTTTGTAGCCAACAAAGTCAGGTTCTGGTGCGGCAATGTGAACTAAGCAAACTTTCGAATCGAACTTCGAAGCCAGTTTCTGCCCATACTCCAGAAGCTTCTCCGATTCTTCATTCTGATCAAGCGCTATCAGTATTGTTTTCATAAAATGAATATAAAAAACGAAGAGCAGTCCTCTGGTGCTTAAGATAGCCTGAGCCAATGATTTTGATCATAAAAAAAGGCCGTTTAAAAACGACCTTTGATGTACAGCTTGGCGTGAAATATTATAATTGATAAATAAATTTGATCGAACTTTTAGGGATAGACCTACCTTCCTTGGTAAGCACCAGATCTGCCTTTAGTCCTACAATGGTATCAATAATAGTTTCGTAGCCTTGATTAATGGCACGAATTATCTCAACTTTTTTCTGATAAAAATTCCCCAATATCAACGCCCTCCTCAGCTTGATCTCTTTTTTGTTAGATTGTAGTTGTTGGTCTTCCATAAGTCTCCTGTTTTAAAACATACAAACTAATAACGCCACAAAAGTTTCCTTATTTCAGACAGCTTCGACGACTTACTATAATTGACGGTTAGGTGACAAATGAGTATTTCAAATGCCAAGTATAACACCTGATGGCCTTACCTGTTAATTGACCATGCAAATGATTAATCTGCAACAGCCCCTGTTAAAACTAGAACCAAGAAAAGGTGGCTATCATTACCTGAAGATCGATAAGGAACTGGTAAATAAAATGCCTAAGAAAAAGGGCACAAGGCTGATTATTACGATTGATGACTCAGTTTCTTATTCATGTGGTCTCAATCATCTTGGAGACGGTAATTTCTTCATTATAGTAGCGGGAAAATACGTTAAAAAACTTCATAAAAATGAAGGTGATCCGGTCTCAATTTTACTTAACGAAGATCCCAACCCACTCGGCGTTCCTATGCCGGAAGTATTAGAAGTACTGCTGTCACAGGATAAGGAGCTAAATATGAAGTTTGAAAAACTCACTGATGGGAAAAAGCGCAGCTTAATTTATTACACAACGAGCGTCAAAGATATTGACAGGCAAGTTCAAAAAGCCATTGCCTTTTTAAGCGGTGAGGTGGCCATGAAAAAGAAATAGTCTATTTAGGTACTCCTATATGATTCCCTAAAAACAGGGCATTTAAAAACAGGCGGTTGGTGCCGTACCAGCTACCTCTAAAGTTTGGGTTATCAGCAAATAAGATCACCCGGCCGCGTCCAACAGCGCTCACCACCAATGACGCAGAAGGTTCGAGAAATTCGTCTAAATTCTTTTTTGTAATGAACCCATCTATGTGTGGGTCATCAGTGTATTTGGCTACCGTACCATACGGGCTGCTGCTGGGTTTTAGCCAAACTTCACTGTTTCTGTAAACCGGTAATAGATTTCGGGTATAACCAAATGCTAAAGGGTGTGTCAAATCAATGTCGGTCTGAAATATAGCTCCCCCCACTTCCTTTTTTCCAATATGCTCAGGCGCCTCTACATAGGGCAAACGCGCAGGCGCAGCAGCGCCTTTTCCCTCTTTTTCCTCTTTCTTCCCTTGTACCAGTTTTTCCTTCACAAGCTTTTTATCAATGGCCCATTTAGTAGCCTCTCGAACGGTGATTAACGTGTTTCCAGCGCGTACCCAGTCATTGATTTTCCCGATCTTAACAGAGTCCAGTTCAGCATACCGACCGGAGATCATGACCATGGTATTGTATTTACTTAAGTCAACGCGATTAAACTGATCGACCCTTGCCTTGGTGATGGGCATATTCATTCTGGTGTCCAGCAAGTGCCAAACCTCTCCGGCCTCGTAAGACGAGGTGGAGCCACCAATCCACATCAGCGCTTTTGGCTTTTGAACCGGTCTAAAATAACGGCTACCCAAGTCAATACCTTCGGTGGCATAACCGGTAGCTACGGCCACTATTTCTGTATTCCATTGTTTAGCAGCTTCCCCAAGTAACGTGTACAGCGAATCTGACTTTATTTTTTGCTTGCTCACAGGTACCATTAAAGTACCGTAGTCATATTTCCTCCCATACAATGAAAAAGGTTTAAACGCCGATGTGACCCGGGCCCCTCCTTCTAGTAACAGATTTAAAACAGCTGTAGCGTTATAATCATTATATGGTATAAGATAAGCATAGCTTGAAAAATCAAATGATTTTGCCTCCATCCTGTTGGTTTTAGCGAGCACCTCAGTTCCCTTTGAAAAGGAACCGGTCAACGCCGCATAGGGCATATTATAAAAATTAACCAAAGACCATCCGGAGGCATCGTAAAAAACACTATCCGTATACTGATCATAAGTTTCAAACATGGTCTGAACCATCCTATATTGTTCCTGATTGGCAGGTACCACATAGGCAGATCCGGGCGTATACTCGTAACCGTTACGAGTTATTGATTGACCAAGCTCATATACTTTTATTTTATGAATCAACAGCTTGTCAATAAATGCCTGCGCCCTGTTTTTATCACCATCATCACCAAAAACATAACCCTTAATGGCGCTTTTGGATGATCGGCTCATTGCGGATTTAAAAAAGTCTTGCTGATAATTATAAAGCATATCCTTGTTCTCAACCGACGCTTTGATAGTTGCCATACTAGTAATGTACTGGTTGCGGATAGTGAACGCAAAAGTGATATCGCCCATTTCAGTTTCCTGGGCGTGACCTCTTGAGCTGGCCTGTTCAAAAAGTAATGCAAGCCCGCCTTGAATATCAGGATAAGAGGACCCATAACCGGGGTAAGTGCCGTCAAAAACCTCTTTAGTGAAGTAAAATGAACCTATTTTATCTAAACCTTCTTGAAAATATTTGGCGAAAGTATCGTTAAGTGTCGTGTAATTCTCTTTGGGCATAATCGGATTTTTAGAGGCATTCGCCTTCATCGGCTCAAAGAAATAGGTGCTGCTTGTACCCATTTCATGAAAGTCGGTGACCACATTAGGATACCAATTATGAAACCAGTTCAGCTTGCCGCGGCTTTCAGGGTGTATCGCCAATAGCCAATCGCGATTCAGGTCAAACCAATAATGATTTGTTCTTCCTCTTGGCCACATCTCATTATGCTCTGCATCCATTGGGTCAACTACTAAGGGATTCCCACGATAAGTATTCGCCCATTGTGTATGCCTATCGCGGCCATCAGGGTTGATTGTAGGATCTATGAAAACAACGGCTTGCTTTAAATAATCCAGAACTTTGGCGTTGTTAGACGCTACAAGTGTGTAAGCGGTAAGAAGAGCCGCTTCCGAACCTGAAGGTTCATTTCCATGAACGTTGTATCCAAGATTTATAAAAATTGGCAGATCAGCAAAGTCAGAAACTGTGTTATTAGGGTTAACTACTTCCATGTGCCTGGAACGGATAGCTTCCAAATTGCTATGGTTAGAAGGATCGCTCACATTAAGTATAACCAAGGGTCTTAGCTCATGCGTTTTACCATAGTAGGTAATAGTAGCACGGTCAGAAGCCTCCGCTAACTTCTCCAAATACGCTATGATCCGATCATGTCGGGTATGATATTCCCCAATACCATAACCCAGAAAACTTTCAGGAGTCGGAATCTTAGGATCAAAGGGTGCATAGGACTTGTAGAAATAATCTTGAGCCACAGAAAAATGGAATGAAAAGAAGCCAATAAAGGCGAAAAACAACAACTTCATAAGTTCTGGCAGATTTGTTAAGCAGCATAAATTTAGAATAATAAATAAATCAGTTCTAAGAAAATATATAGCCGGAAGAATGGTAGTGTTAGGGGGATGACAAATATTTTATTTCATAAATAATTTGGAAACATTCTAAACCGTCTATACGTTTGTCAAATCAATTCGAGATTCCTTTTGGAGTATCGATTTATAAAGAAGCGTGAAGAGACAGGCTCGGAGAAGCGCTAGCAACCGTCCGTAATTAGTGGAAAGGTGCTAATTCCTGATCCTTAAAATTCATCGCGGTGATGAATTGGGAGAATATAAATTGATGAAATGAAAAGAACTACCCAACATCAAAAAGGCTTATTAGCAACTTTCTCAAGCAAACTCGAATCCATTTCACATTGTAATTTTTCTTACAACTTCAGGCGGCAGATGATCTGTTGTTGCTGTTGTTGCTAGGCGCTATCTAGAATCTCTTTTTTTTTAGATAAGTGGGGCCGGCGCCATCGGGCTTTTATGCTTGATAGATTCCTATACCTGCTATTCTCAAAATAACTTAAAGAACCAAATTGAATTTAAAATCTAAAATACTAATCACATGTCACAAGAATTAAACTTTGAAACACTACAGCTACACGCAGGGTATGAAGACGTCGAAGAATCGTCACGCTCAAGAGCAGTACCTTTGTATCAAACCACTTCTTACACATTCAAGAACTCTGAACACGGAGCCAACCTTTTCGCACTCAAGGAATTTGGCAACATTTACACCAGGATCATGAATCCTACTACGGATGTTTTTGAAAAGCGTATTGCTGCGCTTGAAGGTGGTGTAGCCGCGCTGGCAGTGGGCTCGGGGCAAGCAGCTCAATTCATAGCACTCAATAATTTCCTTACCGTTGGAGATAACTTTGTATCTACAAGTTTCCTTTATGGTGGTACATATAATCAGTTTAAAGTGGCTTTCAAAAGGTTGGGCATTGAAGCGCGATTTGCAGAAAGTGACAAAGCAGAGCATTTTGAAAAATTAATTGATGAAAACACCAAAGCCATTTACCTGGAGACGATTGGTAACCCTGGCTTCAATGTTCCTGATTTTGATGCCATTGCAGAAGTAGCTCAAAAGTACGATATCCCGCTGGTTGTTGATAATACCTTTGGCGCCGGAGGCTACCTTTTCAGGCCTATTGAACATGGTGCAGCGGTTGTAACTGCATCAGCAACCAAATGGATAGGTGGCCATGGCACCTCAATAGGAGGTGTAATTATCGATAGTGGTAATTTTGACTGGGGTAATGGCAAGTTTCCTCAATTTACCGAACCCTCGGAAGGCTATCACGGGTTGAAGTTTTGGGATACTTTTGGCTTCAATAACCCGCTAGGCCTACCCAACATTGCCTTTGCCATCCGGGCCAGGGTCGAAGGTCTGCGTGATTTTGGACCGGCCATAAGTCCGTTCAACTCTTTCCTGCTTATCCAAGGACTGGAAACCTTATCGCTACGTGTACAACGTACCGTGGATAATGCCCTGGAGTTGGCCAAATGGCTGGAGCAGCACCCGCAGGTAGAATCCGTGAATTACCCCGGTTTGGAAACCAGCAGCTACTATGAAATTGCCAAAAAGTACCTTAAGCGGGGATTCGGAGGCGTGCTTTCTTTTGTTATAAAAGGAGGTAAAGAAGAGGCTACCAGATTTGTAGATAACCTGAAGCTGGTAAGCCACCTGGCTAATGTGGGTGATGCAAAAACGCTTATCATTCAACCCTCGGCAACTACGCATCAGCAACTTAACGATGAAGAGCAACTCGCCTCCGGCGTGCTACCTAATTTGCTCAGAATCTCCGTTGGAATTGAACACATAGATGATATAAAATCAGATTTAGCAAATGCCTTTGACTCAATCAGTGCCGACTCAGCTGTTGAAGCCTAAGTTGGAAATTTTCGGTTATGATCAAAAGTTCAGTTTGGAGGGGGGTGACTCCCTCCCTGGACTGGAGATCGCTTATACTACCCACGGCACGCTGTCTCCCAAAGGAGACAATGTTGTTTGGGTGTTCCATGCGCTAACGGCAAATGCTGATCCATTTGAATGGTGGCCCGGGCTGATAGGAGAAAATGACTTCATTAATCCTACCGACCACTTTATTGTATGTGCCAATATGCTTGGCTCGTGCTATGGAACCACCGGCCCCGACCATATTAATCCTGAAACCGGGCAAAAATACGGGCTGAGTTTTCCCATCATCACCGTACGTGATATGGTAAATGCGCATAAGCTTTTACAAGAACACCTCGGCATTGAAAAAATACATTTGGGCATAGGCGGAAGCATGGGTGGCCAGCAGCTTTTAGAGTGGGCTGTTCAAGATCAACGACTCTTTAAAAATATTACGCTTATTGCCACAAACGCAAGGCATTCCGCATGGGGCATTGCATTTAATGAATCGCAACGCCTTGCGCTTGAGGCAGATCCAACTTTTCAATATACGTATGACGGAGCCGGCGAAAAGGGCCTGAAGGCAGCCAGAGCAGTAGCTATGCTCTCCTACAGGAATCAAGCAACCTATGAAAAGGCTCAAACCGATTTTGAAGATAAGCTGGATAATTTCAAAGCAAGCAGCTATCAAGCCTATCAAGGTGAAAAGCTGGTAAAACGATTCAGCCCTCACGCCTACTGGTATTTGAGCAAAGCTATGGATAGTCATAATGTAGGCCGGGAGCGAGGGCCTTTAGAAGAAGTTTTAGGTACAATAAAAGCGAATACGCTTGTCATTGGCATAGAAAGCGACATCCTTTTCGCACCCGGAGAGCAAGAGTTTTTGACGAAGCATATCATCAACGCAACGTTTCAGGTAGTCCCGTCGCTATATGGGCACGATGGTTTTTTGATAGAAACCAAAGCCATTGGAAAACACATTGATCAAGCTTTAAAGCAAGTTATGTAATGAGTAAATATAGAATAGGTCTTTTTGGTTTTGGATGTGTAGGGCAAGGTCTTTACGAAACACTTCAAAGGAACCGTCAAATAGATGCCGAGGTAGTAAAAATATGCGTGAAGGATAGCACCAAAAAACGTCCAATTCAAGATGATATCTTCGTCTACAGCGCTGATCAAATATTGGAAGATGATACAATCGATTTGGTAATAGAGCTTATCGATGACGCAGCTACAGCCTTCACCATAGTATCCGAATCGCTTTCTAAAAGGAAACGCGTGGTTAGCGCTAACAAAAAGATGGTAGCTGAAAAGCTGGGTGAACTTATCCAACTACAAAAAGAGCATAACACTCCGCTGCTTTATGAAGGTGCGGTTTGCGGGAGTATACCCATAATTAAAACGCTGGATGAGTACTATTCTCTTGAACAGGTAAATGAAATTAAAGGTATTTTCAATGGCTCCACTAACTACATATTGACCAAGGTCATTGAAGAAAACAAGAGCTATCAGGATGCGCTGAAGGCAGCTCAAGCTAATGGATTTGCTGAAACCGACCCTGTTTTAGATGTAGAAGGCTATGATCCTAAATACAAATTGGCTATCGTTTTGCAGCACACTTTCGGATTACAAGTACACCCTGATGATATTTTTAATCAAGGTATCCAAAGTATTACTCAGGCAGACATCCAATTTGCTGCTGATCGCGATTTGAAAATAAAGCTTCTCTCCAGGGCAAGCAAGTATGGTAATAAAGTAACGGGTTTTGTAGCGCCACATTTCGTAAGCAGGGAAAGCCCATTGTACCACGTTGAAAATGAGTATAACGCAGCCCTTATTGAAGGCGAATTTGCGAATGAGCAGGTGTTAATTGGAAAAGGAGCCGGTAAACTACCCACCGGTTTGGCCGTACTGTCTGATGTAGCGGCCATTACCCGGGGATATCATTATGACTATCTGAACAAGTCTGATGAATACACTTTTATTACTTCCGAAGAAGAAGTGTACGTAAGCTTCGAAAAAGGAGAGGTAATTGATTTTGGTTTGTTTAACACAATTTCAGAAAAGTACATCGGTCAGAAATCAGGGTATGTAATTGGCGAGATAAAGTTAGATAAGCTAAAACAACTCATCGCAGAGAAAAATGTGAATGCGATTTTTACCTCAGGGGCCGAAGAAGAAATAGAGGTATACAGGCTTTCATACTCGTATGCCTAATGTGAATTGAATATAGTCGTCAGACCACTTTTCTTCATTTATGGTATTCTCAAATAGTTTCAAGGAGTGACCAGATGACTAACTCACATATATTTATGATCTTAACACGGGCCTAATGTTTTAAAGAATTCTTCTAATATCATTGGCCTTTTTCATGGCCTCTGACATTCCCGGGCTGTCCTCTGTGTCTATCATTTGTTTAAATACGCTTAACTGATCTATGTACTCGGCCAATGCTTTGCTCACGAACTTTTTATTTTGAGCAAAGATAGGCGCCCACATCTCAGGAGAGCTTTTAGCCAACCGAACGGTAGACTCAAAACCACTACCCGCCAGGTTGGCTATGTTTTTTTCATCTTTCTCTTTATTTAATACGGTCAAACCTAACATAAACGAAGAGATATGAGAAAGGTGTGAAATATAGGCTACGTGCTGATCATGATCTTCTGAGTCCATAAAAACCGTTTTCATACCAACATCTTCAAACAGTTTCAAAGCTAGTTTTAAAGCAGAATCATCCGAATAGTGTTGATCACAAACTACGTTGATTGCACCTTCATATAAGGTAGCAAAGGCAGCCAGCGGCCCTGTATTCTCTGTTCCGGCCATAGGATGGGCAGCAACATATCTGCCCCGCAGTGTATGGTTTTTTACGCTTTCGCATAAGTAGCTTTT
>JBCDHA010000101.1:0-9119 GCA_038750705.1 Bacteroidota bacterium | reverse complement strand
GATTGATCTTTGGCTTGCTGACATGCGCCCAGAAAAACAATGGCTATAAGTACGAGTACGTCCTTTTTCATTCTTTGATCATTAATCCCAAAATGCAATTGACAATTGACTGGAAGGTTGACCAAAGAGTGGAACATAGGTATCCAAACCAATAGATTGTTCGCATTCGATGGCTCCATCCCCTGAGCGTCGAATTGTTACTATTGAAACAGGCAGGTCTTCTGGCTTACCAGGTTTTACGCCTTCCCATCGATCCAAAGAACAAATAGTGGCTATAGATATAAAACCTCTCAGCATGGCTGAGTTCGGCTTACAGCTGCGGGGGCAGCTCCGGACTTTCCATCAATAGGCGGATCACCAGATTCCCTTTTACGCGTATGCACCTTATTTCGAAGGTAAAAGTAAGTTATCTTCCGATTTAATTTATACAATCCGCCTTCGTCAAAACTTAAATGCACTTCTTTCCTATTGGAGTTGATATATAATCATACATTTGCGATGCATTCGGTTTCCATGTTATAAGTCTTTATTGCATGGGATTAAAAGGGAATCTTGTGAAAATCAAGAACTGTCCCCGCAACTGTAAGTTCAGTAAGCTTAGTCCAAATCGAATTCCACTGTTCGCCGGCTGGCGGATGGGAAGGAAGCCTAAGTTGAACAAGTCAGGAGACCTGCCGAACAAAATTATTTCAAACTAAACTTCGGGTGAAAGTTGAAGTGAAGGCTATAGCATGCTCTACACAGCAATGAAGCTCATTTATGGATTAAAAAATTATGCAAAAGATTTATGTATTGATGGCATTAGTTTGCCTAAGTGTGGGCGCAAAAGCTCAAGATTCCCTTAAAACGGTTCAGTTGGATGATGTAGTGGTAACAGGAAACAAAGTAGAAACCACGATTGAAAAATCAGGAAAAACCATCTATAAACTGAACAGAAAGCAAATAGAAGCCAACAGAGGTAAAGACATTACAGATTTACTCAATGAAATACCCGGCGTCCAAATTGATGGAAACTTTGCAACGCCAGGAACGGATATTGGCTATCGAATCAGGGGCGCTCAAAGCGAGCAAACACTCATACTTATCGATGGAATTCCCTATAACGATCCTACAGGCACCCAACAGACATTTGATTTACGACTTCTGAACCTTGATCAGGTGGAATCGATAGAGGTTTTGAAAGGTGGACTTAGTTCTCTTTACGGTACGGGAGCAGCAGCCGGGGTGATAAATATTACCATGAAAAAAGCGGCGCAGGAAACGATAAAAACCACTTTAAATACTGAATACGGAAGCTTTAATACTTTTACTTCCAACGCAAATGTTTCTGGCAGGATAGATAAATTTAACTATATGTTAAGTGGCTCATATAGGTCTTCTGATGGGTTTTCAGCAGCATTAGATACGTTAGGAGACCAGAATTTCGATGATGACGGAATTCAAAACCTGAATTTTTTAGGGAAGTTTGGCTATGAATTTACGGATCGATTTACAGTAGACTTAACCGCCGCCTACGATGACATCGAAAACGATTTTGATGGTGGAGGTTTTCGGGATAACGATTCTAAATTAGACCAGAATCAATTGAGATTGGCTGTATCACCAAGCTATAAATGGAGCCGTGGTAGCTTAAAGGCAAACTTATCGTACCACAGCAATGATCGTACATTTGATCTGCCTGGAGATCCTGGAGAACGAGACATTAGCGAGTTTAATGGCCATACCCTCCAGGCTGATGTAATCGTAGATCAAAATCTGACAGATGAAATTAAACTGCTGGGCGGAGTAAACTTTCAACGACCCTCCAGCGAGTTTGAAGGCGCTGATACTGAAAACTTCACAATGGTTGACCCCTATATATCCCTGATTTACGGCTCTCAAAACTTCGATCTTCAAGTGGGTGGTCGTCTAAATAACCATAATCTGTATGGTTCAAACTTTGTGTGGAATATAAATCCAAGCTATTTGATCAATGTGGATGCAGGAAAGCTAAAGTTGCTGGCGTCCTATGCCACCGCCTTTCGTACTCCTTCATTAAATGAATTGTATAGTGGAGACTTTGGTTTCCTGGCTTCTGATGCAGGTAATCCTGATCTTGAACCTCAGGAATCTGAAACGGTAGAATTTGGATTTGAATTGCTAGGTGAAAGTAATTTTCAAGTGGGTGGCGTCTACTTCTACAGAATGGACAAGGACTTAATTGATTTTATCACTTCGTTTGAAGGGGGTGTTTTTGACGGCGGCTATCAAAATGTAGAAGGTGAAACTGAAGTAGATGGGGTAGAAGTTAACTTTAGCTACATCATCGCACCGGAGCTTACCCTGGCCGGACATTACACCTATACCAGATCTTTAACAGACGACGCCATCTTGCGTAGGGTACCCGAAAAAAAATTCGGTTTCAGTGCAACAATGCGTCCAGTTGACAACTTACTGTTTAAACTAACACACCTGCATGTAGGAGAAGTTCCGGAGAACGATGAAATCACATTAGAATCCTATGACCTTTTCGACGGTTTTGTATCTTACACATTTAATCAGCTAACCATCTCGGGAAGCATCAATAACATTTTTGATACAGACTATGTAGATCGTTTTGGATGGGCCGCAGCAGAGAGGAACTTTAATATTGGTTTAAGGTATAGCTTTTAGTAACAGGCTACGGATAGAGTTTTTACTTAAACGGGAAAATTCATAAAGTAAATCAATGTATCCTTTAAAGGTAATTACTGGTATCCGAGGATAGATTTTTTCATTTCGGCAAAACGTTGAAAATGACCCTTTTTATTCCCTAAAGGGTAGTTCTTGTATTTTTGGATGCTTGACAAGCGCCCTTTTTCTTGTTAAAAAGATTTAATCAGATACCAGTACACCTGGCTTATAGTCAACCAGGCGTGGTTTTTAAACTGAAGGGCTCTACCGTTTCTTAGCAAGGCCTAACAAACTAATAAGAGCTACCTGAGATTGGCTTCGTAACGAGTACTTCTACCACCTCCTGATATAAGAAAAACTTCTTTTTCAACTAAGTCTTGTAAATCCCTGGTAGCTGTTGCTTTAGTAGTTTTGGCGATGGACATATATTTTTTTGCGCTCATTCCGCCTTCAAACCCTTGTGGCCCTTCTTCCAGCATGCGGTTGGTTACACGTATTTGTCTTTCGTTGAGTTTGTTTCTGTTACGATCAAAGAACTTGGATTTTTTGACTATGAAAGTAATTAATTGCTCAGCTTCAGCCTGGGCATTAGCAATAAGTTGAACAAAGTAATTGATCCATTTGGTCAGATCGTTGGATGATTGCGCCTCTTTCAGCGCATTGTAGTAGTCATTTTTATTTGCTTCAATAGTTCTGGAAAGGCTCATTAATGCAGGTTTACCCATACCCTCAGATATGACCTTTTCCGAAATAGCTCGCCCAATACGTCCGTTGCCATCTTCAAAAGGATGAATCGTTTCGAAATATGCGTGTGCTATAGCTGATCGAACCGGGGCTTTCTTTATTTCTTTCAACCCTCCCGGGGCTGTATCGTTGAACCACGATATGAAGTGTTGCATTTCTTTAGGAACTTTCTTTGATGGAGGTGCTTCAAAATGTACAGTTTCTTTACCTATAGAACCTGAAACCACCTGCATAGGGTCTTTGTGTGTTCTCCACTGTCCGGCATTGATTCCTTTGCTACCTTTCATGATCATGCTGTGCCACTTGAAAAGCATTTCTTTACTCAATGGCTTATTATAGTTTTCTCTAACACTTACCATTAATTCGGAAGCGCCTTCTACACGGAGATCATGCGTCTTGGCTGTTTTAGTCTTAAACCCCAGATTTCTTCGAATTGAAGACATAACATCCTGACGGCTGAGATATTCATTTTCGATTTCAGATGTTTTAATGGCTTCAGCAACCATTAATTCAATCACGGTTTCCTGCTGATAGTTATCAGGTAACGCTTCTAACAAACCAGTAGTCTTTCCTAATTTCTGCGCAAAATCTATGAGTAAATCGTCAATTTGAGAAGTGTCATAGTTGAAATTAGGCCAATCCGATTGTTGCCAATTATACAGCATGAGCCAAGTATAATATATTTTCGGCTCAAATTTAAATAAAATATGAGCCGATTAGTGAATTTATTCGGCTCATAGCATTTACCATAAAGATCCTTCTTTTGTCCTTATCATATATTTGCCTTCCCATGATCGCTGATAACAAAACGCACAAAGGCATGTTCATACCTTAGTTTTTATCAGAAAAGTTGGTAAACACTCTGAAACCAGGAATAACCTTTTGTAATCAAGCTCGACTATTCCCAATAATTCAGTTATTATTACGTTTACGGCTCAAATTATTTCCATGTTAAAATCAATTCAAATAGTGGCTTTGCTACAAGGGCTATTTTTAATGTTCACATTGCTTAAGCGCAGTAGGGAATATCAAAAGGTTAATTTTTGGTTGTTATTTGGGTGCATCTTATCTGTAGTACTATTTGCGATAGGGGATGATGATTACAATCTGTTTGTGAGAGAGTCAAATTGGTACCTCTTTCATGAAACATTAATTATAACTTTCTTTTTTTTATTCGTCAGGTATTATCAATCCGGGAGGGCACAATTCCGGAAAAGAGATTACCTCTTTTTTATTCCCTACCTACTTCATACGCTTGAGAACTATAAGTTTGTTGAACAATATTCCTGGATCAAGAAGAGCCTTGGGATTATCGAGCTTGTTTTTATTGCTATGTTGCTCTTCACTATATATGATATTTTAAAGAGCAAAAAGGAAAAATGGTTACTGGTTTTTATAGTACCATTTGCCATTGTTTTCACTATTGATGAGTTCGCCTATTTTTTAACCAGTTCAGATAATTCGCCCTTTTTTTTAGATAGCTACGGGATTATTCTGGTTACTATTATCATGCTTTATGCAGTATTATACAAGCTCATAGCTGCGCCTAAGGATGTTTTACCAAAATCAGATGGTTCCAAGTATAAAAATTCGCGTTTAGATACTAAAAGTATTGAGACACACAAAATCGAATTACTTCGACTAATGACCGAAGAAAAACTATTTAGAAATAGTAAACTTTCCGTCGATGATGTTGCCAAACTATTGGGCATTCCGAGACAGCATCTGTCAGAGGTCTTGAATGTGCATATGAAAGTAGGCTTTCAAGATTTGTTGAATGAATATCGAGTAGAGGACTTCATCGAATGCTTACGTGGTGGTACATATCACAACTACACACTTCTGGGCATTGCAAATGAAGTAGGCTTCAGTTCAAAAACATCATTTAACAGTGCCTTCAAAAAGCTAAAAGGAATGACTCCAAGTGAGTATAAAAAGACTATGGTCAACTCCACTTCTACTTTCTAATAAAAACTCGATTACCACAACTTAAACGTTTAGAATACGAATTCTGAACCTTTCCCATATTATTGTAAATAATTGATAGTCAAATTTTTAGGCCAGCTTTCATATAAACTGGTACGATAAACTTATTCCGTACCTATTACATTTTTCAGTAGTTATTCCACCTTATACATTTGGCGTGAAACTGAAATCTTATTTAGGAAAATGCAGAAGGCTGAGCTATACTTTAGGAGCAAATACCTCTCTACATGTGCTATAATATTGTCTATTATAGTTCTGTTCAATTGTTGCGATGATGACGAAATTTTTAATCCTGTCATGGATATAGAAAACTTCATTTCCCCGTTGCCTCGTGTTGCACCCGTTCCGGAAAATAACCCTTTGACATCTGAAAAAGCCGAGCTCGGAAGATTGCTCTTTTGGGATCCTGTTTTGTCAGGAAATAAAGATGTGGCGTGCGCAACATGTCATCACCCTGGCCAGGGGTATGCAGACGGATTGGATATATCAATTGGAATAGGAGGTAGCGGTCTTGGGGAGTCGCGCAAGGGAACTGTTTTAGCAAAGCGCAATGCGCACACGGTGCTAAACTCGGCATTCAATGGAATCGATAAGGATGGAATAACTTATCCGCTTAACTCTCCGATGTTTTGGGATAATAGAGCAATGAGTTTAGAAGAGCAGGCGCTGCTCCCAATTCTTTCAAAAGAAGAGATGCTGGGCAATGCAATTCATGAAAGTGTAATTTACGATACCATTGTCGGTCGATTAAGCGCTATCCCCGAGTATCGGCAGGTATTTAAGCGAGTTTTTGGAACGGATGCTATTAACATAGATAGGATAGCCAATGCCATAGCCTCTTTTGAAAGAACATTGATTACCTCAAATAGTCCCTTTGATCGCTATTTGCGTGGTGATAGATCGGCTATGACACCACAGCAGATCGATGGCATGAATGCCTTTGTCAATGTGGGATGTGCAGCATGTCATAGCGGACCTATGTTTTCTGATTTTAAACTCCATACCCTGGGAATACCGGATAATCCAAAGCTGCCGGACACAGATGATGGTAATGGTAATTACGCATTTAGAACACCATCGCTCAGGAACCTTTCACTAACAGCGCCTTATATGCACAATGGCATGCATACCTCCTTGATGGAGGTCATGAATTTTTATGAAGAAATTTCGGAGGGTGATGACCATGTTACAAATGACCATGTAAATCGTAATGAAATTGCACCGTTGGCAAGGAGACTTGATATGGAAGACGATGCTACTAATGAGATCATCGCTTTTATAAACGCTCTTAACGATCCGGATTTTGACAGAGCTATTCCGGTGAAGGTACCAAGTGGGTTACAGGTTGGAGGAAAAATCAGCAACTAGACCGACAGAATTTTAAATAATCCTCGACTTTATCAACGCTACGAATCCTTAGTAAATGAGCAAAAAGTATGACCTGTTAATTATAATCCCATGCTACAATGAGGCGGAAAGATTACCTACTGAGTCATATATTGATTTCTTGAATAATCACGAAAGAGTGATGTTATGCTTTGTTAATGACGGATCTACAGACGCTACGGACATGGTATTGGCTGATATCGGAAAGCAATTTCCGGGGCAAGTAAATATAATCCGCCAACCTAAAAACCTTGGAAAGGCAGAGGCAGTGAGGACAGGCATTCTCTTTTGTCACAAGAATTATGAAGCAGAGAGATTGGCTTATTTGGATGCCGACTTATCTACCTCATTAGAAGAGTGTAAATCCATTAGTCGAATAATTACAGTTACTTCCTCTACATTGTTTGTATTTGGTTCTCGTATTTCGAAGCTGGGTAGTACGATACACAGAAAGAGGTACCGGTTCTTAATTGGTCGTGCCATAGCTACACTTATTTCAATACAGTTAGGATTAAAAGTGTACGATACACAGTGTGGGTGTAAGGTATTTAAAAGCTCTTTAATCGAACCTCTCTTCAAGGAGAAATTCATTTCTCGCTGGCTGTTTGATGTAGAATTATTTCATCGGTTGATACGAATTTACGGCAGAGATAAATTAAAGTATCTGGCAAAAGAAATTCCACTACAACGCTGGTGTGACACTAATGATTCAAGAGTGTGCATTAGCTACTTCCCTAAGCTATGGATGGACCTAAGAAACATTTATAGAGCGTATAATTTAGCAAACGAGGATTTCCAGGTTGAACGTGAAACCATATTTAACTAAACCCTCATTTTTTGGGTCTGCAGTGCTTTTACTTCTGATATTAAGAGGTACACTAAATGCAGTTATCCCATTGATGGATAAAACCGAAGCCCGTTATTCTGAGATTGCTCGTATTATGGCAGAAACGGATAATTGGGTAACTCCTCAAATAGATTATGGTGCGCCATTTTGGGCCAAGCCTCCATTATCCACCTGGTCAACTGCACTTAGTTTTAAAGCTTTTGGTGTAAGCGAATTTACGGCCAGGCTTCCTTATCTTTTATTATCCATCGTATTAGTTTTTATGATTGGTAAGTATTCCAAAAAGCGTCAACTCTCATTTTTTCTACCTGGTTTTATATTGCTTACCCTTCCTGAATTCTTATTGCATGCCGGAGTGGTATCTACAGACATGGTATTGGCATTTTGCGTAACGCTGACAATGCTTAGTTTTTGGGAGGCGATTCAAGAAAAATCAGCTAAATACTGGAAATACCTTGTTTTTATAGGTATTGGATTAGGGCTATTAGCAAAAGGGCCGATAATAGGCATACTGACCATACCTCCGGTTTTAATATGGGCTGTCATTCATAAAAAAATCAGCATCATAGTTCTGAAAATTTCTTTCATGTCAGGGGCATTTATTGCCTTAGGAATTTCCATGCCCTGGTATTTTTTTGCAGAAATGCATACTCCGGGTTTTATTGATTACTTTATAATTGGCGAACACTTCAAGCGTTTTTTTGATTCCAGCTGGGCAGGAGACAAGTATGGTTTTCCCAAATCGCAACCAATAGGAATGATATGGGCCTTTTTACTGGCCTTTTGTTTGCCCTGGCTACCTGTATTTATTTTCAAAATATTGAAAGAGCGTAAATACATATTTAAAAATGAATGGACTTCTTTTTTATTTCTTTGGTTTATATGGACACCTTTATTTTTCACTTTTTCCAAGAGCCTGATACACCCTTATATTATGCCCGTAATGGTGCCTTTGGCGCTTTTAATTACACATTGGTTCGCAAGCTTTAAAAGAAAAGTACTACTTATTAAAATGGCCTTAATCATTCCTATGCTATCTATTACTTCACTGATGCTGGGTATTTCAACGGGATATTTTGAATGTAATGTACCTACGGATAAGTATTTAATTGAAAACAATACCCGAACAGACGAAACTATTTATTATTTGAATTCCAAAAAATACTCAAGTCAGTTTTATTCAAAAGGTAAAATAAGAAACATAACTGTTCAAGGTTTGGAAGATGCAATGGATAGTGAAAATGAATCATTTAAAATCATTATAAAGAATAGTCATTTTGACAAAATCAGTTTATATGCACAAGGTAAACTACAGTTACTTGATAAAAACCAGAATAAGAGCATTTATAAGTGTTTTTAAACCGCATAATTAAAAATGCCAAAAACGGAATCCCTGATAAGTATTCTACTTGAGTTCGAGTAAGTGCCACACATTTCTTTAACCATGAATTACTTCACCCCTTAGCTGAGGTTGCTCTTTTTACCAGTGCAGGAGCTTGATTTT
>JBCDHA010000100.1:0-9122 GCA_038750705.1 Bacteroidota bacterium | reverse complement strand
TATTTGTCTTCAATAGCGTCACCCTCTTCGAGCTCAAAGCCAATCTTTCTACTCAAGGTGGCACAATCATCTATAGTTATGCCGTCATCTCCATCAATGAGAATCAGAACCTTTCTGGGGCCTTTAGCAGCTGATATAATCACATCTACCAGAAAATGGCTGTCATCAGCCAGGTTTTCTTCTGCCAGCGACATAATTTTACCCTTTAAATCCATTCTGAAAAAAGCTATATAAAAAGAGGGGACTTAATGTCCCCTCAGAAACTTTTTAATATTTAATGCAAAACTAAGCCAATTTCGTTTGCTTTACAAAGGATTGTTTCAAACAAAAATAAACGCTTAATGGCTCAGAACAAACGATTTGTTGGAACCCTAAGTTCATGGGTGCTACTTTTTTCATTTTACTCATTCTTGTTTTTAGCAGGCTGTGAGAACTCAAAGAAAACCAAAGAGGAACCGCAAGAGGAGCAGGTGTTTGTTACACCCCCAACATTTAACGCTGATTCCGCATATTTTTTTGTGCAAAAGCAAGTGGACTTCGGTCCTCGCGTACCTGGCACCAGGGAGCATTTTGAAACAGGGGCTTGGATCGTAGAAAAGCTTAGATCTTTCCGCGCCTCCGTGATTGAACAGGAATTTACGGCTACCAGTTTTGATGGCCAGACTATGAACCTAAAAAATATTATTGCCAGCTACAATCCTGAATCGACAAAACGAATTTTACTAGCGGCCCACTGGGACACCCGTCCTTTTGCGGATAAAGACGATGAAAGAAAAGATGAACCCATTGATGGAGCGAATGACGGCGCTAGCGGTGTAGGGGTGCTATTGGAGATAGCAAGACTGATCGCTATAGAGAAGCCTGAGGTTGGTATCGATATCATTTTCTTTGATGGGGAAGATTGGGGAAATGATACCGCTTATCAGGATTATGTAGCAGTACGGGACGGATGGGATAAATGGTGGGCGATGGGCTCACAGTATTGGGGCAAGAATCCGCATAAAAAGAATTATTCGGCCTACTTTGGCATACTGCTGGATATGGTAGGCGGCAAGAATGCCAAGTTTTTTGTAGAAGGTTATTCTAAGCAGTTCGCTCCATCTATAGTGGATAAGGTATGGAACACCGCTTCAAAAATGGGCTACTCCAATTATTTTATCAGAAGAGATGGGGGAGCCATTACGGATGATCACTACTACGTAAACAAGTACCGAAACATACCCATGATAGATATAATACCTACCGATCCTGTTGATGGAACATTCGGATCATTTCATCATACTCACGATGACAATATGGACATCATCAGTAAAGAAACGCTAGAAGCTGTCGGCAGAACGGTACTTCAGGTCATTTATAATGAAGAAGAAAATAGCTGATCCTGATCCTATGAAAGTATGCTAGACCTCGGCCAGATCTTCTTCTTTATATTCGTTTACAGGTAAACAACTGCAAACAAGATTTCGATCACCATAAGCATTATCGACTCTACCCACAGTTGGCCAGAATTTGTTTTCTCTTACGAAAGAGAGTGGGAAGGCTGCCTTTTCTCTGCTATATGGCTTATTCCATTCTGAATTTATGACCACCTTAGCGGTATGTGGTGCATTTTTCAATACGTTGTCAGTTTCACTGAACTGGCCTGAGGCTATTTCTCTGATTTCATCCCTTATTGAGATCATTGCATCACAAAATCGATCCAGCTCAGTTAAGGGCTCGCTTTCGGTAGGTTCGATCATCATTGTGCCAGCCACGGGAAACGACACCGTGGGTGCATGGAAACCATAATCCATAAGGCGTTTGGCAATATCTTCTACTTCCACTCCATATTTCTTGAATTCACGACAGTCGATGATCATTTCATGTGCGGCACGGCCGTTTTTACCGGTATACAATACCGGGTAATGCCCGTCAAGCCGTTCTTTGATGTAGTTGGCATTAAGAATAGCCAGCTCGGTAGCAGATTTTAGGCCCTTTCGGCCCATCATGGCTATGTAAGCGTAAGATATAGTTAGAATACTTGCACTTCCAAAAGGTGCGGCAGAAATCGAAGTAATTCCTTTATTCCCACCTGTTTTTACCAATGGATTTCCAGGCAAAAAAGGCTTTAATTGCTCCGCTACGCCAATAGGTCCCATTCCGGGGCCACCACCGCCATGAGGAATGCAGAATGTCTTGTGCAGATTGAGATGGCATACGTCGGCGCCAATGTTAGCAGGGCTTGTGAGCCCTACCTGCGCATTCATATTTGCACCGTCCATATACACCTGCCCACCATTTTGGTGAATAATATCGCATATCTCAATAATGCTTTCTTCAAACACACCATGGGTAGAAGGGTAGGTAACCATTAAAGCAGCCAGACTTTCTGTATACTGCTCTGCTTTTTCTTTAAGGTCTTGTAAATCAATATTTCCAAGCTCGTCGCATTTGATAATCACTACCTTCATGCCCGCCATAACCGCGCTTGCAGGATTAGTGCCATGAGCCGATGATGGAATGAGTGTGATATTTCTATGCTTGTCGCCTCGGCTCTCATGATATGCTCTAATTACCATTAAACCGGCATATTCACCTTGAGCGCCACTATTAGGCTGAAGCGATACTGCTGTAAAGCCAGTGATTTCACATAGCCATTGCTCTAGCTCTGTAAATAGCTGCTGATAGCCCTCGGTCTGGTTTTCCGGAGCGAAAGGATGAATATTACCAAACTCAGGCCATGTAACCGGGATCATCTCTGAGGTAGCGTTCAATTTCATCGTACAGGACCCTAAAGAGATCATGCTATGAACCAATGACAGATCCTTGTTTTCTAATTTTTTGATATACCGAAGCATTTCATGCTCCGACTGATAACTGCTGAAAACAGGGTGAGTAAGGTATTTTGATGATCTAATTAATGACGAAGGCCATGTAAGTTCGAGCAGTTCAGCCGCTTGGCTTAAGTCAGTTTGGAAGTTTACGCCCTGAACGGAAGAAAGCACTTCTAAAATCTGTTCTATGTCTTTTAAAGTAGTAGTTTCATCGAGTGAGATACCAATGTGATTTTCGTCAAAATATCGGAAGTTGATTTCGTTTTGTTCAGCAACTGATCGTACTTTTTTAGCATCTACTTTTATTTTAAGCGTATCAAAATAATGTAGATTGAGTTGCTCAAATCCAAGCGCTTTTATACCTGTTTCCAGTAATTTAGTTAGGCTATGGATTCTGATTGCCGTCTTCTTCAGTCCTTCAGGCCCGTGGTATACGGCATACATTCCAGACATAACAGCTAAAAGTACTTGGGCTGTACAGATGTTACTTGTAGCCTTTTCCCTTCGGATGTGTTGCTCTCGTGTTTGTAAGGCCATTCTATAGCCTTGGTCTCCCTGGGCATCTAACGAAGCGCCAATTATTCTACCCGGTATCTGTCTTTTATATTGCTCTTTAGTGGCAAAAAATGCGGCATGCGGACCCCCATATCCCATTGGAACACCAAATCGTTGACTTGTACCTATTACAACGTCTGCTCCCATTTCACCGGGAGGCGTTAAAAGAATCAGGCTCATTAAGTCTGTGGCAATCGCAACGGCCACCTGGTTGTCTTTAGCCGATGCTACTAAGGCAGAGTGGTCTTTCACCTCACCATTATTATCAGGATATTGTAACAGTACTCCATATAACTCCGGGTCAGTAAGGTCTAATTCACTTAGATCTCCTATTACTAATTCGATACCCACAGGGAGTGCCCTTGTTTTTAGTACATCAAGTGTTTGAGGAAAGGTGTTTTTATCTACAAAGAATTTATCCGCGTTCTTTTTGGTTCCTTTTCTGCCTCCTGCCAACATCGTCATAGCTTCGGCCGCAGCAGTTCCTTCATCAAGTAAGGAAGCGTTAGCTATTTCCATGCCTGTTAGATCCTTAACCATGGTTTGAAAATTAATAAGTGCTTCCAATCTACCCTGCGCTATTTCAGCCTGATATGGTGTGTAAGCAGTATACCACCCGGGGTTTTCAAGAACATTACGAAGGATTACCGGAGGTACGATTGTATTATAGTAGCCTGCACCAATGAATGACTTAAAGATTTTATTTTTTTGAGCAAGCTTCTTAAAATCATTCAGGAATTCAGATTCGCTTTTTGCGGCAGGAAGGTTGAGATCTTTTTTCAAGCGAATGGCCTGTGGTATAGTCTGATCGATTAACTCGTTTATAGAACTTGCCTTAACGGCTTCTAACATCTTAGCAACTTGCTCATCATTAGGTGCATTATGTCTGGTGTCAAATCTTTCAAAACCTTTAAGCTCTAACTTCATCCTCTTCCTTTTATATGGTTTAAACTCTTTGCATAGCTCTGTAAAAAGATGTGCAAAGTTAATCACTAATACGTTAAAAAAACTTCCACTACAACAATAAAATCTGCGTTTGGTTTGGTAGTGCAGTACAGGGAATCTCTGGGAAAAATTTGATGAGAGGAAATGGTTTTGGATACTTAATTAAATAGTTTTGGGCGCTAAAAAAATGTGTTTATGAAGCAGGTGTTAGTAGCTTTAATTAGTGGTTTCGTTATATGCAATGGATATGCCCAGTCAGAGGAAGATGCCCTAAAATATGTTGAAGGCATTACTAAAGATCAATTATATGATAAACTCTCTATTTTGGCGTCTGATGCTATGGAAGGTAGAGATACGGGCGAAAGAGGCCAAAAGATGGCAGCAGCGTTCATTCGGGACCATTTTGAAAGACTGGGGCTAAAGGGTCCTGTTACTGATCGCACAGGTGGAGGATATTACCAGACCGTGCCATTGTATAGTGCCATACCGGGTAACATTTCAATGACTGTTAAAGAGGAAACCTATTCCAATTTTGGTGAGGTGGTATACTATGGTTCAAACAATTCTAACGGCGACAAGGAACTGGAAGTAGTTTTTGCGGGTACAGGGTCGGATGCCGATTTCAAACAAATAAAGCCAGAAGGTAAGGCTGTAATTGTAATGGTTAATAACCCCAGAGGCTGGAGACAGCCAAACGCTCGTGCTATGGAAATGGGCGCAGCTATGACGTTAGTGGTCACTCATAAAAATGATGAAGGTTTTGAAGCTTACAGCCAATTGCTAAAGAACTATTTGTCTTCCGGCAGATTAGGGCTTGAGAAACCACAATCTAACCCGGAAGATCCTGGTATCTTTTTTATTTCCCCAAGCGTTGCAACTAAAATGTTAAATACCACCATTGAAAAAATGGTGGAAGCAGGTAAAACAGGCAGCCTGAAGAAGATTAAGAAGGGTAAATTCTCTTACAAAACGGAACAGCAGGTGAAAGAAGTAATGAGTGAGAATATACTGGGCTATCTCGAAGGCTCTGATTTAAAAGATGAGCTGGTTGTTCTTACGGCTCATTATGATCATATTGGACGAAATGATGAATATGTCTTCAACGGTGCCGACGATGATGGCTCAGGCACATCTGCGATACTGGAAATAGCAGAGGCATTTGTAGAAGCTCAGGCTGACGGTAAGGGTCCAAGAAGAAGCATTCTGTTTATGCTGGTAACAGGCGAAGAAAAAGGTTTATTGGGCTCGGAGTATTATACCACCAATCCTGTGTTCCCTCTTGAAAACACGGTGGTGGATTTAAATATAGATATGATCGGGCGCGTGGATCCGAAGCACAAAGACAATCCGGATTATGTATACTTAGTAGGCTCTGATCGGCTTTCAAGTGAACTTCATGAGATCAGTGAAAAAGTAAACTCAACCTACTCAAATTTGGAACTGGATTACACGTATAACGATGAGAACCACCCCGATAGAATTTACTATCGGTCAGATCACTGGAATTTTGCAAAAAATAATATCCCTATAATTTTTTACTTTAACGGAGTGCACGATGATTACCATCAGCCGTCAGATACCGTAGATAAGATTGAGTTTGACCAACTGACTAAAAGAACAAAACTTGTATATCATACTGCCTGGGTTTTGGCGAACAGAAATGAGCGCGTTGTAGTGGATAAGATTCAGGATCAGAAAATAGGTAATAACTAATTCTAATGGCCAGAAGATAAAAAAGGGGCTGTGTCGAAAGGTGGGTCGTTCTGAGTTTGGTAAAGGATCTTACTAAGCTTAAGTGACTGTTTACAAAGCTTAGTAGAATTCTTCCTTCGTCAGCACGACTTGGAATATTGGTTTTCTACTCTTTGAGCCAGCCTCTTTTTTTAATGATATCTATTTGCTATTTGTATCACCTGCGAAAGATAGCCTCCGCCAAACAAATTCACGTGTACCAGTAACGGATAAAGATTATATAGGTCAAGCCTATCTTCCCAACCCGGTGTCAAAGGCTTTGTTTCATTGTAGCTTGCATAGAACTCATTTGGCAAACTTCCAAAAAGCCGTGTCATGGCTATATCCATTTCCCTATTTGCAAATGATACCGCCGGATCTATGATTGCAGGACTGCCGGATACATCAATCATTATATTGCCACTCCAGAGGTCGCCATGAATAAGGCATGGTTTCTCTAAAACTAATAGATCGGTAAATCTCTTGTATAGCCTCTCAATATTTTTAGCTTCATTGCTTTGCATGGCACCTGTTGAAATCGCTAACTCAATTTGTGGTGCAATTCGCTCGTTTATGAAAAATTCAATCCAATCTTTGTGTTGCGAATTGGACTGTCTCAAAGACCCGATATAGTTATCATGATCCAGACCAAAAGACTCGGCATTTTGAGAATGAAGAAGCGCTAAACCCTCACCCAGCTCTTTCCAATAGCCAGGCAGTCTCGGTCCACTTTCAATGTATTCTAATACCAGGCAGCTGTATTGCACCCCTTCATAGACTTTTTGCACCTCGGGGATGGTGAGGCCATCAGCGTTTGACAATAGCTCCAACCCTTGCTTTTCCATTGAAAACATTTTTGGGAATCTTGTAGCGGAATTCCATTTGATAAAGAACCCACCTGATGTGGTCTCAATTCTCCCGCCATTATTTATACATCCTCCGGGGCAATGCCGGAAAGATTTAATCGTGCCAAAGCTATCAGAACAAAACGATTGGATTTCGTCAGGTAACACGTTAAACGGTTAAGGCCTTATCTAAATCTGTAATCAAATCATCCGCATCTTCAATTCCGGTAGAAAGTCTTAAAAGCCCATCTTTAATACCCACTCTTGTTCGTTCTTCGGCTGAAATTTTAGAATGGGACGTCTGCGCCGGGCAGGTAATAGTTGACTCCACACCACCAAGGCTCATAGCAGGTTTGATCAAACCAAGCTTCTTTACAAATGCATTAGGATAAGTACGTACTTCAAAGGAAAGCATGCCGCCAAAGCCCATCATCTGAGATTTTGCAATTTCATGCCCCTCATGATGGGGTAAGCCCGGGTAATAGACGGCGTCTACATTTTTATGTGATAAAAGGAACTCGCTTATTTTTTGTGCATTTCCATTTTGCTGACGAACTCTTAACCCTAACGTTTTAATACTTCGCTCAAGTAAGTAAGCCATCTGAGCATTCAGACTTCCACCAAAATTAATAGAGCTATGCCAAATGATCTCTGTTATTTCTTTCGAAGAAACCAGAACTCCGCAACAGATATCACTGTGGCCGGCAAGATACTTTGTGCCGCTATGAATTACGATATCAATACCATGGTCTATTGGGTTTTGATTGACGGGTGACGCAAAAGTATTATCGATCATAGAATAAAGGCTATGAGCCTTGGCCAATGCGCTTATTCCTTTCAGGTCTATCAACTTCAAAAGCGGATTGGAAGGCGTTTCTACATAGATCAGCTTTGTATTGTTCTTTATAGCGCTTTCATAATCCTGGTAATCCATGCTGTCTACCATCGTATACTCAATACCGAATCGATCCATTTGTGAGGTGATGGCATGATGAGTGCCTCCATACAGGTCATTTTGGAAAACGGCATGATCACCTTTTTGTAACAGGCCAAATAGCGTTGTGGTGATAGCAGCCATACCCGAACTAAAAAGGATTCCATCTTCCCCGTTTTCAAGTGCACATATCTTTTGTGTAACCCCCTTTTGATTTGGTGTATTAAAATACCTCGGATAGGCATAGATGTCTACATCTACATAGTCATAAGCGGTGGAAGGATAGATAGGAGAGACAGTACCCAGATGCTTACTATCTTCTAATGACCCGCTATGAACGGCTTGTGTATTTTTATTATTCATGTCTTATTTCCATTTAATTACTTCACCGCTTTTCTCAATATTGATATAGCCGGGAATTGCGTTGAGAATTTCACTTCTTAATGCCTCAATTAATTTTCTTTTTAAAAAACGCTGATGCACAAAAAGACTTACCTCACGCATGGGCTGTGGGTCGGTAAACGTCTTCAGTTTCATTTTACTTGTATTATCAAAATCCATAGTAGCGAGCTCAGGGAGCAGCGTGAGTCCTCCGTGTTTATCTACAATCCTTTTTAATGCGTCTAGAGACCCACTTTCATATTTAAAACGGCCATTGTGTTCGCTGTAGATATGGCATACATTAAGAACTTGATCACGGAAGCAGTGTCCCTCGTTTAGGAGCCACAGCTCACTTTTGGATACGTCTTCTATGCTAAGTGTATCTTTATCAAAAAGTTTATCGCGATGGTTCACGTAGCCGTAAAAGTTTTCGTAGAACAAAGGGATGGTCCTCATCTCAGCTACTTCCAGCGGGGTCACTAATAGGCCTATATCAAGGGTTTCGTTCTTGAGTTTTTCTACAATCTGGTCAGTGATGAGTTCTTCAACTTTGATATTTACGTTAGAGTATTTTTCAAGGAAGTTATGAATGAAAAGAGGAAGAAGATAAGGTGAGAGCGTGGGTATAATACCAATACTTAAGTCACCTGCCAGTTCATCTTTTTCATCATTTACAATTTCCTGTACCCGTTTAGAATTTTTTACCGCCTCTCGCGCCTGGTGAATAATTCTTTTGCCGATCTCCGTGGGTACTACCGGTTGCTTATTTCTATCAAATATTTGTACACCAAGCTGCTCTTCCAGCTTTTGGATTTGCATGCTTAAGGTGGGTTGTGTAACAAAGCAGCTTTCCGCTGCCTTGCCAAAGTGACGATAGTTATCTACTGCGATTATATATTCAAACTGGATCAGGGTCAT
>JBCDHA010000099.1:0-9179 GCA_038750705.1 Bacteroidota bacterium | reverse complement strand
TCGGGGTTCAAGATGTAAAAAATCGTCAGGCGCTTGTCAATCAATCGAAGGAGGAAGTGCGGGAGCAATGGGAAAATATGGGGCCGTCTAACCCCCACGGTGCCGCACATTATGGCTCGTATGCGTTTAAGCCTATAACCCTATTAAGCGCATTGGATGAAGGAGTAAATCTCACGGCAGGAAGAGTGCTCCGGCTAGAGGGTCACGTTCAAAACGAAACAACACATAGTAGCCAGTCACAATCTGCCTTTATTTCTTATTTCGGACCTTTAAAGGCATCACTCATCCTGCAGATTGTCTTACCGCTACTTATTATTTTTCTCACGTATTATAGCATTCAGTCCGAATATGAACAAGGTAGAATTCGTTTGCTCATGGTCCAGGGAGTAGCTTATGCTAAACTGATCGTGGGAAAGGTATTGTCCGTGTGGATGCTTGCTTTTCTTACTCTGCTGATGACCCTTGCTGTACAATGGATAACACTAGGTCAAAGTTTTAGCCAGGATTTAATGCTGAGGAGTGGTTTGATCGTACTGGCATACGCAGGTTTTTACTGGATCATCAGTTCGATTACCGCAACGCTATGCTCAAGATGGGCACAGGGTGCATCTGCGCTTACTATTATGTTGGCTCTTTGGGTCTTATGGTTAATATTCCTGCCAAAAATTTCAAGTTGGTATGTTCAAGAGCAGACGGTCCTGCCCTCGCGTGAGGAGTTCAAAACGGCTATGAGGGAAGATCGAAGTAAAGGTTTGGACGGACATAATCCAACCGATGAGCGTGAAAAAGTGCTGAAAGACAGTGTACTGGCTGCCTATGGTGTAGCATCGGTAGATAGTTTACCAATCAACTACGATGGTCTTGTCATGCAGGCGGACGAAGAATATGGCAATAAAGTATGGGACAAACATTTCGGAGAACTTTTTGACATTATGCAGCTTCAAAAGGCGAGTATGCAATATTTGGGTTTCATTAATCCTTTTAGTGCACTGCAGAGCCTAAGTATGGGTATATGCGGCACCGATCAATGGAGTCATCTGCATTTTCAACAACAGGCCGAAGCTTATCGAAGGGTGTTTATCAAAGCGTTAAATGATGAACACGCCTACGGAGGTAGTAAAACAGGAGATTGGAGCTGGAAGGCTGAACAGGCTTTCTTTAACAATATTGAGGATTTCCACTATCAGACTCCGAAGTATATGCAGGCAGCGAATGTTTATACGACCGATTGGATTATACTAACACTTTGGCTCTTGCTAAGTACTCTTCTGTTGGGGTATGCTACGCGAAACACTAAGGAAGTAGCGCTATGAAAAAACTGATTTATTTCGAATGGCTACATTTCCGCAGGAATGTAGCTCGCCCTATCGCGGTTCTACTTTTTTTACTGGCTTCACTATTTGGGTTATACAATGGATTCAGCAGCTATCAAGAGCGAAAGCAAGAGATTGAGAACATCAATGGCCGTAAAACCGAAACTATAGGCGAGGCGCTGGGTTGGTTTGATCAAGGAAAAACTGGCCCGGAAGGAAGACCATGGGTAGATATTAATACTCCATTTTGGTCGATGTGGTACGCTACTCATTACCTGGTCCAACGGCCTCAGGCCACCATGATTTACAATTTAGGTCAATCGGAACACTTCGGTTATTACAAGCGTGTTACCATGTGGACCACCGCATTTGACGATGACCTTACTGCCGAGATCTCGAACCCGGAATTGGTACAGCTGGGCTCACTGGACTTTACTTTTGTGTGGTTTTATCTCATGCCACTTTTGCTCATTGTTTTAACTTACAGTACCAAAGGGCTTGAGCGGGATTTAGGTTTTATTCCGCTTCTAAAGGTTCAACGGCCTTTTTTACATCATTGGTTACTACAACGGGTCCTGATCACTGGTTTGTGGCTGCTAGCACTACTTTCTACACTGATTTTTGTGCCCACTTTATTTATTTCCGAACTGTCTTTTTCAAATGATCTTATCGGTATTTGGTTCGTTTACGGGTTATACCTGATACTCTGGTTAACCTTAATCTATCTGGTGATTCGATTCGGTAAAGGCCAGGCGGACCAGGCCTTGAAGATGGTAGGTGTATGGCTGGTTTTAACCGTGGCTATACCCGGGCTCGTAAACCAATACGTATTATTGAAAAAGCCGGCTGACTTGATGATGGATATGATCGAGGCAGGAAGAGACGGTCAGGCCAAAATCTATGATCGGCCCCAAGATGAAATCCTGCTAGAAGCACGACGCATTATTCCTCAACTCTCTGAACTAGACGCTGCTCAATACGATAGCCTGATGAAACAGCCTATGATCAACGGGGCCTTCCGCTTAGTATTGACAGAGTATATGAGTAAAATATCTGATGGCATAATTAACGACCAACTAACCCGTAATCAAATGATTGCGTCGAGTTACTGGTTCAATCCTGTCACGGGCTTTCACAACTGGCTGAATAACCTTACTGAAACGGGGCATTCATCCAACCTGGATTTTCGCAGAAACATTCAGAAAGGAGGAGAAGCCATTCAATACAGGTTAGTACTCGATGAATGGCAGGATAAGAAAATGGATAAGACGTTTTTTGAAAGCTACGTTCAACTACTTGAACCACAAAAGCGCGAATAGAACTATGGAACTCATTTTGACAAAAGGTATAAAAATGCATAGAGCTACAAAGGATATGAGCATTGTACTTATTGCTCTATTCGCCATAATTATCTTATTCGGCTGTAACAAACCATCGACAGAAACTTCAGATGCCGAAGATCAAGCGGCCGACTTTAATGAAGATTTGGCGATCCCTAATTTCACGATTTCTACAATTAAGGACAGTACTAATTACAGCAGTCAAAGCCTACCTAAAGATGGGATTCTTCTCATTAAGTATTTTAGTCCCGATTGTGACCACTGCCAACAAGAAGCTGAAACCTATTTCTCAAAAAAGGACAGCCTGCAAAACATTAAAACTATCTGGATTTCCGGTGACTGGGCTGAATTGAAAATGATAAATGAGTTTACTGAGAAATATCAGCTGGAACAGCTCGATCCGATTGCTATTGGTAAAGAAACAACCAATTATTTGGTTTCATATTATCAATTACAAGGCATACCGTATGCCGCGGTGTATAAGGACAACCAGTTGATCAGGGAATATCAGGGTTCTTTGGACTTTAGTGAATTAATAGCCATCAATGATGGAACATTTACTCCGGAACCGTTAGTGCCTTCCTGGCTAAGAGAACCACATACACCTGATGGGGAAAAAGCAGAAAATGAAAACCAAAACAATTGACAGTAACCCATGAATCCGAAACCCGTCCATATCATTACCGGATTTTTAGGCGCCGGTAAAACCACCTTCTTAAACCATTTTATCAAAGAGCGCTTGCCGGAGAGGATTTTTGTGATTGAAAATGAGTGCGGGTCTACTAACGTAGACGGGGCGCTGGTCATGGAGGGAGTGGAAGAAGTAGTAGAACTCAGCGCCGGCTGTTTATGTTGCTCTCTGGCCGATGGCCTTTTGGATATTCTGGAGGAAGTCAGTCAAAGAAGTGACCAATATGACCGCCTGGTAATTGAAACTACCGGGATTGCAGATCCAAGTTCAATTCTGCAAGTCTTTTTTGAAGAACCCAGGGTGGAAAAACATTTTAAACTGGAGCAGACCATTTGCCTGGTAGATGCTGCCCAGGTGGAAGACTGGCTGGAAGAAACCGAAGAAGCGCTACGGCAAATTGCTTTGGCAGATGTTCTACTGATCAACAAAGTCGATACCGTATCACCTGACTATTTGAAGAAATTGAAAGTACAGTTATCAGCCATAAATCCGCATGCTCATCCATTTTGTGGAGAGGAGGGGGTGTTCCCTATTGATAAAATTCTGGAGATAGGAGCGGTAAATCCTACTTCGGTTGAGACTATACCCCATGTTCATCATCACCATGACCATGGTGAAGGTGAAAATAACAGTCATAAGATCACTACGTTTACACTTACCTTTCCACGACCTCTCGATCTTAATCATTTGGAAAGAGATCTAAACCGGATTGTCCTGTTATTCCGTCATCAGGTGTATAGAGTTAAAGGATTTATTGCTATTCCCAATTATCCCAACCGCGCTATTCTACAATCAGCTCGAAGTACGTTTATCGTAACGGACGGTACCCCTTGGGAGGAGGATGAAAATCGTGAAGGCAAACTGGTGTTTATCGGTCGTGGATTGAAAAAGGCCGCTTTTGAAGAAATGTTTAATCAACATATGGTTAATGCTATTAATTAAGCGCTGAAATGAAAAGCAACCTTTCATCGATTTGCTTACTAATTTACTTCAGCGCTCTTTAACATTGCACATGTAACAGCCCAGCCATCAAAGAAAGGTGAGCTTTTGCTACCTCGTTATGGCCCCTCAGCCGTAACAGATGGGAAATGGATTTATGTATACGGAGGCTCCCCGCACAGCGGTAGAAACGGCGATGATTTTATGCATCAGGGGTTACATGCTTCCATTGAGAAGATCGATCCGACAACGC
The DNA here is from genome assembly GCA_038750705.1 of Bacteroidota bacterium. GTDB lineage: Bacteria > Bacteroidota > Bacteroidia > Cytophagales > Cyclobacteriaceae > Fulvivirga. Next base: position 4,643 of record JBCDHA010000099.1, on the reverse strand, counting down.
TAAGATCAGAGTATTTTAGCAGCGGCCTCTACCGACGCGCTAATCACGCCTCAGTGCGTATTGAAAATAGGTTCATCACCTGCGGTGGAAGGTCTCAGGTGGGATTGAGCCGACCTAAGCTGCGGTCGTGCGAATACCTTGATCTTAGCACCGGTATTTTCCGCGAGCTACCTCCACTCCCCGAAGCAGTAAGAACACTGGGCCTGGTTGAAGTTGAAGGTGATCTCTATGCCATAGGGGGTGTTATGCAACCGCCGTTATATTCAACAAGCACACACAGGATCAGGAAGAACAGCACAAAATGGGAACGTCTGGCAGATGCTCCGCAAGGTTTTTCTGGCCAGGCCATCGCCATTAAGGACAAGATTTATGTATTAGGCGGTTATAACCACCAGGCCATGAGCTCAGTAATGGTCTTTGACAGCAAGACTTTGCAATGGAAAGAAATGAAAGATCTGCCCTATCCGTTAAGTGCGTACTCAGCCGTGACCGATGGTCGTTTCATCTATCTTTTCGGTGATTATGTACAAATGGATAGTATTCATCGGTATGATCCGGAAACGGGAGATCTTTATCTGCTCGACCAAAAGATGACGCCAAGGAGACATACCGCCGCTGTTATTGTTGATAGCAGAGCGATTGTTATAGGAGGTAACCAGACGAGCGCCGGTAAAGCGTTAACTACTATTGAGGCATTCGAACTGGCGGACCTTAAATTTGGCGGACAAAAAATCTTACAAACTCAAATTAACAAGTGAAGTATCAAACACCATGTATAAAATTACACTAACCGCAATAAGTACCCTGCTATTTTCAGCTTGTGTAGCACAAGTAAACCGTATTCCGGCTTCATACAGCAACATTGGGCAGGATCAAACAGGGCTCTACTTTTCGAAGGAGGGTAAAAAGTATTACGCAGATAGCGCTGAAGCCCTATACAGTATCCCGCAACTATTGGGTAAACCTAAAGGTACGGCTGATGGGATCCAATTGGATTTTGGTAATCTCACGGGGTCGATCACCTATGGTATGATCCCTTACGGCCAGGCACCTCATCCTCTTCCGGTGTTCAGATTCACCAAAACACTAAAAGAAGGTAAGGTAGATATCAATATAAAAGAGAATTTTAAATACCCCTATGACTTTGTGGGCTGGTCGGAAAAGGGGCAGTTCACCATTGGCTACCGTTTAATGGACGAGACAGGTCAGGTACTGTTTGATGGTGAAGTTTCGGGTTCGGGCACAGGCCCGTTCACTATTGCACCCACGTTATACGAAGGTCCGTTTGTCAATTGTATAGGCCCGGATCAGACCATTATTTCTTTTGAAACGTCTACCCCGGTTGTGGCCGGCGTAGAAGTAAATGGTAAGAAATACGGTGATAAAGAAGCGCGTCAACATCATGAGATTAAAATTGATGGATTAAGATCCGGTACAAGGTACGATTATACCGTTGCTTACGGTGATTTTTCACAATCGTATCATTTTACCACTGCACCGGCTAAGGGCAGCAGAAACCCATTTGTATTTGCCTACACCAGTGATAGCCGTCATGCTACGGGTGGCGGTGAGCGCAGGATCTATGGCGCCAACGGCTATATTGTCAAGAAAATGGGCGCCTTGGCCTATCGTGAGGGCGCGGCCTTCATACAGTTTAGCGGGGATATGATCAACGGCTACCTGACCACCCCTGAAGAACAGCTGCTACAATATACCAATTGGAAAAAAAGCCTGGAGCCTTTCTGGCATTACATTCCGGTGTACGTAGGCCAGGGCAATCATGAAGCTTTAGGGCATATTTTTCGAAATGAAGAAGGTCGGTCTATGGCGTTTATTGACAAATTTCCTTATGAAACAAAGTCTGCAGAGGCCATAATGCGCGAGGCTTTCGTAAATCCTGAAAACGGCCCCGATAGTGAGGATGATAATGCTTATGATCCCGACCCCAATCAAACGGACTTTCCAAGCTACAAAGAGAACGTGTTTTTTTACACCTATGGAAATGTAGCCATGGTAGTGCTGAACAGTGATTATTGGTATGCTCCATCTTTACAACGTGACCCTTCTACCGGTGGGGGCTTGCACGGTTACCTAATGGACAATCAACTGGCGTGGCTCAGAAGCACTATTGAACAGCTGGAGAGCGATGCCGACATAGATCATATATTTGTTACCCAGCACACGCCGGCCTTTCCGAATGGTGGCCACAGCCGGGATGACATGTGGTATAGTGGAAACAATGAGCCCAGACCTGTGATCGCAGGTAAACCCGTAGAAAAAGGGATCATTCAACGGAGAGATGAGTACCTCGATATTCTAGCAAACCAGAGCTCAAAAGTTGTCGCCATTTTCACAGGAGATGAACACAATTACAACTGGATGAAGCTCACTAATGAGGTACCCATCTATCCGGAGAACTACCCTCATAATAAATTAAAGTTCAACAGGCCAATTTACCAGATCAATAATGGGGCTTCCGGCGCACCTTATTATGCCCAGGAGAAATTGCCCTGGAGTGCGCATACACAGTCCTTCAGTGTTGAGAATGCTGTATGTCTTATTTACATAGATGGAGGCAAAGTAACCATGAGGGTTCTGAATCCTGATACGCTTAATGAAATTGACCAGGTGGTGCTTAAAGAATAAGCATGGTAAAAGCCCTGTTCATAACTCTTACACTTCTTCTTTTTATAAACGCTTCTTTCGCCCAGGAAGATCAAAACTTCCCGCCTGCGGAAAACCCGCCTGTAGTTAAGGCACAAAAGGCAGTTGGAACCATTAAAATAGATGGTAAGCTGGATGAAGCTGATTGGCGGAAAGCTCAAGCCGTTACAGAGTTTTTCCGTATGGAGCCGCGGCAGGGAGGTGCATATCTTTACGATACGCGCGTCAGAGTCTTATATGATGAAAAAAACCTGTATGTAGGCGCTTTTTGTAAAGACTCTCTTGGACGTAAGGGCGTTCGTGTACAAGACTTGCGCAGAGACTTTCGATGGGGTGAAAATGACATCTTCCTTATACAACTTGACCCGCAGAACCTAAAGCAATATTGCGTGTCCTTTCAAACCACCCCTTATGCCAACCAACGGGACCTGCAAAACTTCAATGATGAAAATACGGACAACGACTGGAATGCCCTTTGGTCGGTAAGAACCCATCGTACGGATTCCGGTTATTTCGCTGAATTCGCCATTCCTTTTAAGTCCATCCGCTATGAAGAAAACACCCCTGGCCAGTCACCGGCCTGGGGCATTACGTTCAGCAGGCTGGCAAGGCGTGATTATGAACAAACTGTTTTCCCGGCCATTCCGCAGTCCTTTTCACCTTACCGCATGACTTATGCAGCTCGATTGGAAGGGCTGGAATTGCCTGAACCTAGCGCCAACGTGCGCATTGAGCCTTACCTGTTATACCAATATGATGACATTGAAGATGGCGAGGTGCAGTCTTCCGATGGAGATGTGAAGCTGGGGGGCGATGTCAAATGGGCGATCAATCCAAGGTCCGTGCTTGACCTGACCTTCAACACAGATTTCGCACAGGCCGATGTAGACCGGGCCGTGAACAACCTGGAACGGTTCAACATTTTCTTTCCGGAGCGGCGACAGTTCTTTCTCGAAAACTCAGGAATCTGGGCGGGGGCAGGCAATCGTTCCGTTACACCCTTTTTTAGCCGAACTATTGGGCTTCAGGGAAACTTCAATGCCGAACCAGCGCGCATTAACGCGGGTGCACGATATACCATGCGAAATGAAGACCGTGCTGTTGCAGGGTTATACATCCATCAGGCGGAAACATCGAACTCGGCCGCTGCCAGCTTCAGTGTAGCCCGCTATCTGCAGAATTATGGAAATGAGAACAACATAGGGGTAATGGTAACGCACCGAATGGATGAACGTTCGACTGAACTGGGAACTCAAGAAAGTCATAACACCACACTAACGGTAGACGGCCTGATCCGCCCTAGGGATGAGCTTACGATCACCTATATGGTTTCCGGGTCTCGCGATAATTCAAGCGATACGCTGGGAGTGGCGGGAAGCTTATTCGCAGGTTATTCCACGAATAAGTTTTATGCCGGATGGCTCACTAATTTTGTATCAGAAGATTATAATCCGGACATGGGCTTTGTTTTTCAGAAGAACGTGATCCAACACAATCCCGGGGGCTACTTCATTTGGAGGCCTAAAAACATCCCCTGGATCCGGCGTTTTGACCCGGGGGCCTTTTTTAACTACTATCACGATGCCAGCGACCCGGGCAATTTTCAACAGGCCAATATTTATATTTTTCCGATCTACCTGATATTCACCAATGGTAGTTTTTTCCAGTATGCTATCTTTCCCACGTGGCAAAATATCAATTTCAATTTTGCCCCTTTAGGTGTATCAATAGCCCAGGACGACTATTATTATACCCGGCATCAGATCGATTTCAATACCGATAGATCTGCCAAAATATCGCTGTCAGGCAGTATAAATTGGGGTGACTTTTACAATGGCAATCGTACCACCCTTGAAGGTGGAATTCGGTTCGCTCCTTTTCCACAGGCCGCACTAACGGTCGATTACGAGTTTAACAACCTAAAGAACCTTGGTGAGTCGAATGAAGATCTGGAAACCCACTTGACCACCATAGGATCC
>JBCDHA010000098.1:0-9256 GCA_038750705.1 Bacteroidota bacterium | reverse complement strand
TACTTACCAAATCAATATCAGTAAAACTATTGGATTTCAGTAATCCACTAATAGGTACCAGGTGATCGGAATTTGCACCCCTGTACACCACATACCCTCTGAACTCCTCTCCTTTTGGCCAGTTCAGTTCCACTTGTGTTTTTCTCTTATTAAAGGCCAGCTGTACACGATCCAGTGTACCCTCGTGTACTCCGGAGCTGACTTCAGGCATTCGCAAATTATAAATATTTGATATCTCCGAGAGGTTGCCGTTCTCATCTTCCGAAACCACATAATAGTAATAGGTTTTACCCGATATGAGATTTCTATCGGTATAGCGGTAAGACTCAGGCGGATAGATACTGGTATTCTGTTTCCTAAACTCAGAGAGCATATTTGTATCTGCTTTGTAAATGTGATACCCTTTAAGATCTAATTCAGGGTTGACCAGCCATTCAACACTCACGCTGTTATCTTCGTTGATTTTAACCGTTTTAATAAATGGCGCCTGCGGCGGGGCGATATCCGGAAGCTGCACACGGGCAGGTTCAGATATCTCACTTCTGTTGAATAATGTATCTTCAGCGGCCACACCATATACAAATCTATTTCTGGCATTCTTGGGCAACCTGTCAATGAACTTTGTAGCCGTAACAGGCTCCTTATTCACCACAACAAAGTCGGTAGAACCCTTAACATCATGGTGAAGAGCCCGATAAACAAAATAGCCTTTTAAATCCGGGGCCGGTACGGGATCCCAATTCAAAATAACCATGCCGGTATCGGATTCCAAGGTCACATTTTCAGGACTGGGTGGGGCAATCACGTCTCTGACTTCAATAAAAGATAATCCGGAGGACTGTTCATTTCCGGCTTCGTCAATGGCGGCTACCCGATAGTAATACCCGCCTCCACTTACTTCGTTATCAGTAAAACTCCGCGCTGTGGCAGGTATAATTTGTGCATTTACTTTTTCAAATTCTTTTTCAACACCTGCTCCTTTTCTATAGACATTAAATCCGGCGCAGCTTTCTGTAGAGTCATATTGCCAGCTGAGATCAGGTTTCATAAGAGCAATATCAATTAAAATGCTGTGGGGTGTGGCAGGAGGTGTAAAGTCGCGACCCGCTATTCGAAACTCGTCTGTAAAAGTGGTTTCATGTCCAAAATAGTCCACGCCAGAAAGAATATAAAGGTATTCGAGAGAATCCACCACATTTTGATCTTTGTAAAAAACATCGGGATATACAAGCTCACCCTTGTTATCTACGTATTCTCGAATAGCTCTTGGTTGTGGGGTTATTTTGTCCCATGTTTTATGAATCTGCTGACGATACACATTCACACCATAGTAACGTTCCTGCTCCGGTTTCCAGTTGAAATGGACTTCTCCTTTAACTCTTTGAACTACTACCTCCCGAGGCGGGTCAGGCTTCTTATAATGCCCGCAGGTTACAAGCCCGGAAATACCGATAAGCTCATAACTTCTTCCCGTAAAGCCGTGTACCTTGTATTTGTATGTAGCATTTAGCTTGGCCGTTTTATCGCGAAAGAAAATACCGATGGTTTCAGCTACTTCGTTGGAATACATCGCCTTAAGTGCAATGATGACCTTTTGCATGCCATTTTGAAATTCTTCATAAGGTGTATCGTTCATTAGCTTAAGCAGAGCTTCCAGATCAGGGTTATTTTCAGCTATGTAAGGACGGACCGCTGTAGCAGGATGTATTCTCCTATCATTAATTTTCTCCCAACGATTGGAATTACCCGTGGCACGAAACACATCAAATCCATCAGGGTAGTATAATTTATCGGCAAACCATTTGATGAAAATTTCATTTGACTTATCATCTTCAAAGTCATTGGTAACAAAAACATGTCCCATATGATCAGCGGGTCTATTTTGAGCGGTGGCCATGAAACACGTCAGAAACATCATGACAGTCAAAACGAGGTTAACCGACCTTGTACCAGGCCCTATTTGATATGATCGATATGTAAGTTGGCTATAGCCCTTCATTAAATCCTAGCTTGAATTTTCCTTTTATCCCTAAAACGGTAATTCTACCTTCCAGCTTACCGCTTAAATTAGTACCGTTCTCGAAGTTCAGCAGTAATGTTCCCTTGAGTTCAGCTTCAGCTATGGTGAAATTGCCTTTATCAATACCAATATCGTATTCTACTCCTAACCCGGCATATAAATAGATCCAAACACCTACTTCATTGATAACAAAAACAGGTGTTAAGTCAGCATCTGCTCTGACGCCAAGCTCAGCAGCCACCCTGGACCAAATTTTGGCATAACCGATGCCCCAGTCCAATTTGATGCTGGCTTCGGCCTGGAACCCTGCAAAAACACCAATATTCAGGCTTGACGGAGTTAAGCCCAGCCAGCCACCGCCACCAAAGCCTGTACAAGTGGGATACACCTCAATCCTGTCCTCCTCGGTGCCAATATCTATACTCCAGGTTTCAGGGCTGGCTTCAATAGCAAAGCTGCCGGAAAGACACGGTCCGCCGGTAGCAGCTACAGCCCCGTTAGCTATGAAGTGTTTGTCTGCGCTATTGTAGTATAAGCTTGCTGTACCCACTACTCTACCGGAGGCATCATCAGTTATTTTGCCAATGTACTGCGGACCGACCATTTCAGGAGTAGGCGTGCCCACTTGCGTAAGTTCCGGGGTTTCTTCTTCATCGTTTGAATCTGAGAATGTAATCCCATCGTTGCCGGTGGTAGCCACAATGGTACGATCCCCCCGCGTAAAGGAAGCTTCAAGGTTGCTATTGGCATCACCCGTGAGGGCTATCACCCCCAGATCTGAGTCTAAGGCTAGCGTTGCATTGGTATACTTATAAGTACTCAAGCTGACGTTAACATCGTTGACACCTACAGACACTCCGTAATTCCCTGCGGAGGCGATCAATCCGGCGCTAAAATCATCATTTGAATACTGGATAGGTTTGTCCTGATCATTGAGTGTAACGGTATGCGCTCCTTGAGTAGCGGTTAACACTTTTTCACTGCTCAAGCCTAGGGCCATGTCATCATGAGCAATAGCGATGTCTTTTTGTTTGCTCACACTGAAAGAGCTGCTTTCATACGCTAAGGCTATGAAGTTATCCCCTCCGAATGAGATGTTCTTATTTTCATCCAGTGCAAGGCCTATGTAATCGGTGTTGATCTGAACTTCCTTACCCTCATAAGCAGCTGCGATCATATATTCACCACCTACCGAAAAATAGTCTTCTCCGTTTACATACCTCACCTGTTGGCTGCTAAAAGCCAACGACCGGTCTCCATCAACAATCATAAGCCCCTGATCTTCTCCCCTAAAGTTGATAGCCAGTGACCTATCCGATTGAGCAACTTTTGCGGCTTCACGATCCAGGTCAAAATTAAAATTATCATCGCTGTAGGAAATGGCCTCATTTGAGGCGGTAAGATCATGACTCCCTTTAGCTACGGATATCTCGGACGTACTCAAAGTGATCGTTGGCGATGATCCTTTTTGATAGATGAGGTTGGTACCTTCACCGAATGAAAATCCGGTGTTACCGAGGTCAATCGTTGAAGAATCTAATCCGAATGAAACGATAAATCTCTCCTGATTGGCATAACCAATCCCAACCCCTTGATCATCGGTTGTCACCTTTATAATGGTGCTGTCACCGGAGTAAAAGGCTTCAATATTTTCGTTTCCAAATTGTATGCCTATGGCTTTGGTGCCGTTTGCTCCATCGGTGGCCAGGGTTAATTCACCTAATTGATCATTGGATAGATTAATGCCATATTGAGCATCGGGTTTATTTGCAAGTAGTGACAACGCATTGCCGTCAAATTCGAATTCCAATTCACCTTTTCCTTCTGCACTTCCCTTGACATACATGCGTCTGCCGTCGCCATAGCTGAGTGACAGTGTGCCTTCGCTATTTGACTTGTCCAATGCAGAATAGTATTCAAATGAATTGTATGCAAAGCCTATTTCACCGCCGTTTTCATCCCCTGAGACTTTTATATTGTTTTCACCAACGGTTAAGTCGACTAAGCCGGATCTCGCCTCTTTATCAAGTGCGGTTTCTAATGTAAACGCAGAGGTCCCGAGTTTGAGGCGACCTTGCGTGGCCTCTTTGTTCGCTGAAAGGGATACATCAAATTCATCATAGCCAAATTCTACCGTGCCGGTTCCATCGTCCAACTCCAGCATGGCATTCCAGGTATTACCTTGGTTCAGTTGGAGTTTACCATAATTTTCAGATTTGTTTACGATAAACTCTACCCCATTATTATCATAATCGGCCTTAAAACTAGCGCTTCCTTCTTCGGAATCCACTGCTGCCCCAAGAGTCAATTGGTCGTATGAGAAATCAAAAGATCCCTTCCCGGATCCTCCTATATCGAGCCCTATGTAGTTGTCATTATCCTGCAGCAACACTGAACCTGAAGCATCTACATTACCCTCAATAGCTATTTTTTTAGCCCCTGACTCGATTTCCAATCCCACGGTAGGAGTTTCCGCAATGTCGCCTGTGACTTTGGCACTGAAATCACCATCAGTATACCCAAAGCTGCCTTGCTCACTGCTGACCGCAACACTCAACGTTTTGCTATTGATGGGTATGTCAACTTCTATCGGTCCAATGGCATCAAGAACAGCGCTTGTAGCCGCTTCCTCTACAGCCTCTGCCACCGAAGCTTTCAAACTGGCTGCGGCATTCATATTCCGGCCTTCATCATTGAGCGCTGAAACATCGCCTTGCATTTGCACCACAAAGCCCTCATTATCCACTACTATTTCCGCGCCAATATCAGCCATATACGTTTTGCCTCCACCGGTGTCGATCATCTGCATGTATAACCCGGCACCAAACTCCACGCTGGGGTCTATAACGGGCGATGCTGATCCCGCTTCATCAAGATCCAATGACATATGCCTGTAAACCTTGCCTTCAAATCCTACCAGGTTGAACATATTAAATACGTTGATCCCCGCACCGTCATCAACAAAATACGCATCGAAATACCAGTACTTGACATTGTCCTTGTTTCCAAGAATCATGTTTGCACCAAGATCAATATTGGAAGGAACCTTTATCGATCCGTTGATCCCCCCCTGAAGGCTGGTGCCCCATTCAGGATCGTTTTTGGTCATTATTAAATAACCGGTAAATTCTGCAATGGCGGAGGAAACACTGATTTGAACTGAGTCAATGGATAACGTTTTGCTGTCCCCTTGTACTGCCCCGGACTGTTCAATAGGCGGTGACAGGGCCAAATCACTGGTATTGGTAGCCGAGGAGACATCTTCTAAATCCTCATTAGCCGCTCCTACACTATGAAAATTTACCCTTGGAGGTCCATCTTCCCCACTTACTTCTTCTCCTAACGACATGGTAGCGCTGTAGCTAAAGCTGTACCGGCCGGCAATTAGCGATGCTGCTACCTGGTCTATTAATAAAGGAAATGTTTCGTAAATACCTTCCACTTGGTGATCCAGGTACTTCGCACCGTTTTTTTCACCAAAACCAACACTGTAGTCGCCATATAACCGAAAGTCGCTGATGGACGGAATAGTGGCACTCATGTAGGGAATGTCAATATCCAATGTCATATCCAAACGCTCGTTATCCGCAAAAACGGCACGTAGAATGGTCATCTCCATTTTGTTTTCCTGCCCGTAAGGATTGAATATGAACTTGGTATCATTTAAGCTATTATCCAGATAACCATCTAAGAATCCTGTGCCTGAAAGCGGGATGGTATAGGTATATTCTTTATCCGGGTCCAGAAGCGGAAGATGGATCGAACCGGATACCTGGCTATCACTTATAGAGTTGTTAACAATTGAAATCGTCAATTCATCAAGGGTGGTTTCAAAACTGTTGAAGGTGGCCTCCTGCTCTTCCAGAAATTTGAATGTAGTGCTTAGTGTTAGCCCATTCGCATCAAACCAAGCCTTGTTTGTGTTAAATGGATCTAATGTAAATTCGTCCGTTGCCGGTTGATTGATTACCAATTGGTTAGTAGCATCAAATGGCGTATTTAAGGACAAAGAATAGGTTTCGAAGTAAACGCCTTTCCAGTTGGGTTCGCTTTTGAGCTTCTCAGGAGACTCTCCTTCCGAGAAATCATAAATAATGTCAATCGGTGAAATGGTGAGGCTTGTATTCTGAACAAGCTGAATCTTAGGATTGGATGACCTGGGCACAAAACTGAAATAATACAATTGGTCTGCTAACTCAAAGGGTAGTATAACCGCCTCATCGTCCACTCCCGTAGCCAAATCCGTAGGAAGTGTAATGTCTCCATTTAAAGTGGGGATGAATGTATTATAGTCGACATTTATTGAGGACGTAGGCGCCAATGTAAACTGATAGCTGTAGGGATCCAGTAGCTCAAAAGAATTATCTTCATTTAGTTCGACAATCCCTTTTACCTTATAACTGTCGTAATTGAACCAGGTAGCATTGGAAATAACAAGTGCCTGCTCCTCTGAGGTGACCGGATGTGAAAAAGGCCACTTGACATCTCCATAGATATCCATACCATCTTTGTCTAACCGCAGCTGTGTGCCATAAAATGTAGCTTCACCGTTCAGGTCATTTTCTGCCCTTAGTTTTATTTCTTTGGGCTGATCAAAATCTGCGGTTATTGTACCTTCACTCAGGTAATAGAGCCCTCCCGCTTCGTTAATTGTTAATTCTTCAAAAGCCACGTTCAAGCTATCCGTACCATCTTCCGATAGTTTGATACGACCTTCTCCGTTCAATGCATTCAAATCCTCACTTGTTGTCTTTGTTACAGCCACAATGTGATCTCCGGCCCTAAACTTTTCAATTAACGGCGGGCCTTTAAACGTTCGAACGGCACTGGTAGCAGTAACCTGCGAACCGCTCAGTGTGGAAACCTGCCACGCATAATCCTGATTAGTTTCTAAGGGCTGCGTAAGAAGAATGTTAGAGCCTACCCCCGCAGAATAGATCGGTGAGGTATAATCATACCAAATATCATTTGTAGCTATGGCTTCTTCAGGACTCTGCCCTTCCTGGATTTCTACAATCTTTAAGTTGTAATTGAAAGACTGACCAATTGTCAGATTATCAGGAGATTCCCAACCAAAGCTTTGAACATCTCCCAATGAAAACGTCTCCTCATCGGCCGGGCTGGAAAGCGGAATATTTCCACCTTCTGAGAATCCATAGGTAAAATGGCTAACCTCACTCACACCATCATTTTTAAATACTTCCTGGCCATCAATGTTTCTTGCCTGAACATAGAAGACATACTGCTCACCTAGGTCAAGTTGAGCAGCGCTAAGGTCAAATATGAACTGAGTTTGCAGTTGCCAGTCCGATTGGTAAATCTGCAAAGCCTTGCCATTATTTAGTGCAACCAGCGGATCCACTCCAGTCTCCTCCACATCGAATAAAGTGAGCTGGTATTCCGTATCAAAGGAGGAAGTTGGACTATTAATATTATTAACCTGCCACTGAAAAGGGATAAAGAGAGGCTCTGAAGGAGTAACATTAGATCCGGCGGCAGGGGTTATTATGAAAGGAGGGTCTTTTAGCATCACCCAAACATTGGCACAAGACTTTTGAGAGATTACTTTGCCAGACTCGTAGTCTAACACTTCGAAGCAAAAGGAGTACATCCCCTCTTCCAGCCGCCCGTTGTCCAATAGAAAATTTGGAGAAACCCCGGTAAAGTTCAGGTTATTAACCTCTACATATTCCGTCAGATCTGACGAGGTAAGCAACGTGGGGGCACCGGGAACTAATGATATGGGTTGAGAAGGAACAAATCCATCTTTATTCCTAATGATAATGCCGTTCCCCTCTAAGGAAAATCGAAGCTTAACATCAAACGAAGATTCGTTAAAATCATTAAATAACAGAGTTAACCTTATTTTATCATCCGTAGAAAAGTAGTCATGGAAATAGACACTCGATGGTGGAATTATTACCGGGTTAACCGTGGCAGGAAAGCGTTGCGCTTTAATTGTACCTGTGAAAGCGACTATTCCTATGAGCGTAAAGACGATATGGAAAAATGCCTTCTTCATCAAAATTTGTAGCTATAGCCAAATTGTCCTCTAAACTCCCTGGTGGTTTCGTCCGTATCTCCAAAGCTCTGCTTGATCAAATAGGTGCCTGCAAATTGTAACACGTGTTTAGAATTATAGGTATACTTGAAATTTAACCGCGCGTTTATAAACCTGCTCTGAAGCTCGCCATCCATGTTAGATTGAAGTGCGGTGGTATTAAAAAGAGCAACCAGTTTTTTCTGAAAGAATGGTTTTGAAATTGATATAGTAGGTCCATAAGAGTCATTGATCAATCCGGTTACGGCGTTATTCGTGTAGGTGAGTCCCGTATTTAAGGTAACTCCTGAAGCCGTATAAAGCATTTGATGACCTACGGAGAAGTTATAAAAGGTGGAGCTGTTACCGCCAGGATCGCTCACGTCCTGCCAATTAGCAAGGAGATAAGCTGCCCTGTTCTTGTTTTGCTGATTTATAAGATAATTAACATTCAGGCTACCGTTTCTTGTGACTTGCAGATAGTTAAGTGAATCAAGGAATAAGGCGGCATCATAGGTAGTGGAGGAGCTGAAGTTAGAATAGTTAGCGCTAATGTTAAACTTAGGACTGGGTACGTATACAACATTAATGCCCCCAACATCCCGTTGCATTTCAGAGACCTTATCTTCGTTTAAGTTATCCCGTTGCCTACCGTATGTAGCACTAAAATTCAGCTTGTTTTGCAGCATTACCCAACCTACTGTACCTGTGATATTCTCAAAATCATTGACAAGGAAGGTAGATCCCATAGTTTGGTATTCGGGATCGATCCGCTTGTAAGCAAATTTTATGTTGAAGAATTTTCCTTTATAGGAAAGGTCACTAATAATCGCCTTATTGAACTGTGTAGATAAATTGGTCTCCAGAAAAGGTTCGAGGTTATTTCTGTAGCTAAAGTCCTCACCGGTTACCGGTGGCAAATTTGTGTTCAGTGTATATCCCGAATAAGCCGTTTGCAGATTTATAGTAAGTTTTTTAAAAAAGGTGCGCTTGATATTAAGCCCGACGATAGCGTTCTCTTCAGGGTCTATGTCCAGTGAATCCGGTATATTGACAGATCCCGGGTCATCGCTGGCTCGAAAGAAGATGAAATCTACCGTGTTACCTTCTTTTTCATGCGTGATTTTGGCTCCGTAGCCATGCCTGGCATAGGCGGGAGTTTCAGTAAAGCTTTCGGTAAGATTACCCGGAGATAT
>JBCDHA010000097.1:0-9266 GCA_038750705.1 Bacteroidota bacterium | reverse complement strand
TTTTTACAGATAAGGGTGACATTATCACACTCCACAACTAAATAATCATCCAACCCCTGAGCAACAATTAGTTTGTCTTTGGGACCCTTTATCAGCGTATTGCTAGTTTCGAATACAAGCGCATTCCCCTGGATCACATTGTTATTCTCCTGTTTTTCAGATAGCTCATGCAGTGACTCCCAAGAACCTAAATCCGACCAGCCAAAGTCGCCCAGTACAACATACACCTCCGATGCCTTTTCCATAATACCGTAATCAATGGACACGTTATTACATTGAAAATAGGCCTTCTTAATAGCATCGCTTTCGTTCTCGGTATTTAAAAACGGGATGGTTTCTTCAAAAACTTCTGCCAATTCAGGAAGTATCTTCTCAAAAGCTGTAACGATTGCTTTCACACTCCAGATAAACATTCCTGAATTCCATACAAAGTCGCCGCTGTCAAGAAACTTTTGTGCCAATTCTTTTTCGGGTTTTTCAGTGAACGTCTTCACTTTTTTTACCTGACTCTCTGACTCAATATATTGTATGTACCCATAGCCCGTTTCTGGTCTATGCGGCTTTAAGCCAATAGTAATCAATTTATGATCATCTGTGGCCGACTGAGCTATCTCCATCACTTCATGAAATGCCTTATCGTTTAAAATCAAATGGTCTGAGGGGCAAACTGTGATAATAGCCTCAGGATTGATTTTGTTAATTTTATAGGCAGCATAAGCTATACAGGGGGCTGTATTTTTTCTGGATGGCTCACACAATATCTGATGGTCTGCTAACTCCGGAAGTTGTTCCTTTACTGCGGCCTGGTAGTTATCGTTTGTGACTACATAAATATTTTCGGCATTAGTGCCTGTTATGTATCGGTCAAATGTCATTTGAAGCAGCGAGCGCCCTGTTCCAAGAATATCTAAAAATTGCTTAGGTCTATTCTGTCTGCTATATGGCCAAAATCTACTACCAATCCCTCCCGCCATTATCACTACAAAGTGGTTTGTATTGTTCTCCATTATGGATTTCTACTTTAAATAATACCTTCCTTTAATAAGTCATGTAGGTGTACGAAGCCTTTTAAAACTCCCTGCTTATCCAATACAACTACCTGGCTAATACTATTCTGCTGCATAATATTGAGAGCTTTAACGGCGTAATCTCCTGTAATTACTGATTTTGGTTCACCAGACATAATATTTTGCGCTGCCTCTGTCATGTCTATTCCCTTTTCCATTGCCCGCCTCAGGTCTCCATCGGTTATGACACCTATGAGTTGGTTTGAATGATCGACCACCGCCGTAGTACCCAGCCTTTTTGATGATATCTCAACAATAACTTCCTTAATAGAAGCCTCCGCAGAAACAGAAGGTACTTCATGGTTGGGATAGATATCGTCCACCTTCAGATATAGCTTTTTACCCAATGACCCCCCGGGATGAAACCTGGCAAAATCTTCACTCGAGAATTCCCGTAATTCTAAAAGACAAACTGCCAATGCATCGCCAAGCGCCAGATGTGCTGTTGTGCTTGTAGTTGGAGCGAGATTATTTGGACAAGCCTCTTCACCTATGGTAGCATTGAGCACATAATCAGCCTGCCGGGCAAGGTAGGAATCAATATTGCTAACCAACGCTACCAGTTTAGACCCTGTACGCTTCAAGAGCGGAACAAGTACTTTTATCTCCGGGGTATTACCACTTTTAGAAAGGCAGATAACAATATCGTCCTTTTGGATCATTCCCAGATCACCATGAATAGCATCAGCTGCGTGCATAAAAAGAGCAGGCGTACCTGTAGAATTTAGTGTAGCTACAATTTTGTTAGCAATAATTGCACTCTTCCCAATTCCCGTTACTACCACTCGCCCGGGAGAGTTAAATATTTCTGCTACACAATCTTCAAAATCTTTGTCGATTTGTTCTGTAATTTTTTGGATGGCTTGCGCCTCATTAACAAGAACTTTTGTGGCGATACTCTGAATATTTTTTACTAACTTCAATGAGAATAGATTCTTTTTCGATCAGCCCAAAGATAAAGAAAAGGGTCAGGAAAGCACGTTATATAAATACTATAACGAGCGGTGACAGGAGTGACAATTAAAATTTATTGGAGCACAAAATAATTAATCATGAGCGATGTGCTTGTAGAAGAAAAAAACTTACTTAAAGGTAAACTAAAAGAGGTTTTTGGTTATACTCAATTTCGTGGCAATCAGGAAAAAATTATACACAATATTCTAAAGCCTGAAAACACGTTTGTAATAATGCCAACAGGTGCCGGCAAGTCACTTTGTTATCAATTACCATCATTAATTACCGATGGGTTGGCCATTGTCATTTCCCCGCTGATAGCACTTATGAAGAATCAGGTGGATCAGATGAATGCCTTAGGGGTAAATGCACAGTTTCTAAACTCTACGCTTACAAAAACTGAGATAAACAGAGTTAAAAAAGAAAGCCTGGACGGGTCTATTAAACTTCTTTATGTAGCACCGGAATCGCTAACTAAGCAGGAAAATATCGACTTCCTCAAACGGGTGAATATCTCTTTTGTGGCCGTTGACGAAGCACATTGTATTTCTGAATGGGGTCACGATTTCAGGCCTGAATATAGAAGAATTAAGGAGATTATAGGAATATTAGGGAGCCTGCCTATAATCGCCCTAACTGCAACAGCCACGTTAAAGGTTCAAACCGATATCCAGAAGAACCTGAATATGGAGGATGCCAACATTTACAAGTCCTCTTTTAATCGTACAAATCTGTTTTACGAGGTCAGGCAAAAAAAGCACGCAAAAAAGCAGCTCATCCAATACCTGAATGAACACAAAGGTAAGAGTGGAGTTATCTATTGCCTCAGCCGCAAGAAGGTAGAAGAAATAGCTGAGCTTCTTAATGTAAATGGCTTCAATGCCGCTCCCTATCATGCGGGATTAGATGCCGCTATAAGGGAACGCAACCAGGACAATTTCTTAAATGAAGATGTAGATATCATAGTGGCCACCATAGCCTTTGGAATGGGTATTGATAAACCCGATGTTAGGTTCGTGATTCATTATGACGTGCCAAAATCATTGGAAGGATATTATCAGGAAACGGGGAGAGCCGGACGAGACGGACTGGAGGGAAAATGCTTAATGTTCTACAGTCACAACGACATCAATAAGCTCGAAAAATTCAATAAAGACAAATCCGTTCAGGAAAGGGAAAATGCCCGCCTTTTATTACAGGAAATGTCTTTCTATGCGGAGTCACCGGTTTGCCGAAGAAAACAACTACTCCATTATTTTGGCGAAGAGTATAAAGTAGACAACTGCGGTGGCTGTGACAATTGCCTACACCCTAAAGAACAATTCGAAGGCAAAGATTTCGTGAAAACGGCCATAGAAGCGTCTTTACAAACCAGTGAGCGTTTTGGCCTTAATCACCTGGTGCATGTGATAAGGGGAGTAAAAAATGACTATGTAAACTCATACCATCATGACAAACTGGAGGTATTTGGAAGTGGAGACCCTGAGGATGAGGACCTATGGAAATCAGTAATCCGCCAGGCATTGATTCATGAATTCCTTGAAAAAGACATTGATAACATCGGGGTATTGAAAGTTACCCCTAAGGGGCGTGCATTTGCAAAAACTCCGACTTCAATTTTATTATCGAAGGATCATGAGTATGAAAATACCAATGAGGAAGAAGAAGGTAGCGACAGACCTCCTGCGAACGCAAAAGCTTATGACGAGAAGCTTTTTGGTATGCTCAAAGCATTGCGTAAAAAGGTTGCTCATGAAAAAGATATACCTCCTTATGTTATATTTCAAGACCCTTCTCTTGAAGAAATGGCTACTACCTACCCTACCACGGCTCAGGAGCTAGGACAAATTAATGGCGTAGGTCAAGGCAAAGTTCAAAAATTTGGAAACGAATTCCTGAGCCTCATTAATGAGTATGTAGATGAGCATGAGATCATTCCCGCTTCAGATGTAGTAGTTAAGTCTTCGGTCAATAAATCGAAAATGAAGATCTTTATTATTCAGCAAGTAGACCGAAAAATAGATCTTGATGAAATTGCCGAGACAAAAGGCATCCCTTTTGGCACACTGCTTACCGAAATTGAGAACATAATCTACTCAGGTACAAAGCTGAATCTGGATTATTACATTGATGAGGTAATGGATAACGACAAACAGGATGACCTCTATGAATATTTTTTAAACGCTGAAACTGATAGCATTTCGGAGGCATTGGTGGATGATGACAACTCAGACTATTCAGAAGAAGAAATACGTTTAATGAGAATTAAATTTATGTCTGAGTATGCAAACTGACATTCACTGTAAGACCATTCTTTCTTTCAAAGTATAACTATAACTTAGCGCTTATTTTAAGTAAAACCGTATGAACATTCTGGTAATAGGGAGTGGTGGAAGGGAGTATACCCTTGCATGGAAAATTAGCCAAAGTCTTCATTGTGAGCGGCTTTTCGTAGCTCCCGGAAATGCTGGCACCGACCTTATAGCAGAAAATATCGAAATTGACGTAAACGACTTTAAGCTGTTAGGCGACTTCGCTGTAGAAAATGATGTAGAGCTGGTTGTCGTTGGACCGGAAGACCCCTTAGTAAACGGCATTCGAGATTATTTCCAGGCAGATGACCGGCTTAAAAAAATTGCCTTGGTCGGCCCAGGCCAAGATGGCGCTCAGCTTGAAGGCAGCAAGGACTTTTCAAAGATGTTCATGCAAAAAAATGGCATCCCCACGGCTGCATCCCGAACGTTCACTTCTGAAACTATTGCGGATGGACTTGAATATTTGGCAAACTGTAACATGCCTATCGTACTTAAGGCTGACGGCTTAGCCGCAGGCAAAGGAGTAATTATTGCGGAGAGTCTCGAAGAAGCACAGACTACGCTAAAATCAATGCTGTTAGATAAGCAATTTGGTGATGCCAGCAGCAGAGTACTTATTGAAGAATTCCTGGAAGGCATAGAGCTATCCGTTTTTGTACTAATGGATGGCAAAAACTATGTAATCCTTCCCGAAGCAAAGGATTACAAACGAATAGGTGAAAATGATAGCGGGCCAAATACGGGGGGCATGGGGGCAGTATCGCCTGTAAGGTTTGCCGATGTGGATTTCATGAAAAAAGTTACAGAAAAAGTAATTGAGCCAACGGTGCAGGGATTACAAAACGAGGGCATCGACTATAGAGGTTTCATTTTTATAGGGCTAATGAACGTAAATGGTGAACCTTTTGTAATCGAATACAATGTACGCATGGGCGATCCTGAAACTCAGGTGGTTATACCTCGCGTAAAAAGTGATTTAGTGGAACTTTTGATTAAGGCGGCAGACGGAAAACTGGAAGGGTATAAACTGGAAGTAAGCGACAAGTATACTTCTACGGTAGTCATGGTTTCGGCAGGTTATCCGGGCCATTACGAAAAAAATAAATCCATTCAAGGTTTGGCAGATGTTACTAACGCCTTGGTTATTCACGCCGGCACAAAGCAACAAGATTATGAGGTTTTGACGAATGGAGGCCGTGTTTTATCTGTGACAGGCTCTGGTGAATCACTATCAGAGGCGCTAAAAGCTTCATATCATGGAGTAGAAAACATTCATTGGGAGGGCGCTTATTACCGAAAGGATATCGGAAAAGATATTCTCAGGCTTCAATTAGATTAACTATCTTTAATCAGATCGTAAACCAAAGAAGGGCTAATGGGTTGTAGCAGTTGCGCCACGGCAGATGGAAAAGTAGCAGGATGTAATAACAACGGCGGATGTCTTACAGGTGGATGCAATAAAATGAATGTATTCGACTGGCTTTCGAATATGGACTTACCGGTTGTAGATAAATTCCCTTACGTGGAAGTACGATTCAAAGGCGGCCGAAAAGAGTTTTTTAAGAATTCCGAAAATCTAAATCTTATTACCGGCGATGCAGTAATCGTTGATGTACCCAATGGACACCACCTTGGGCACGTTTCATTACAAGGTGAGCTTGTGCGGCTGCAAATGCAGAAAAACAAGATCAAGAATTATGATGAAATCAGAAAGATCTACCGACTGGCACATCAAAAGGACCTTGAAAAATATGAGGATGTCTGCAAACGTGAGGCACCAACACTTTACAGAACACGGCATATTATTCAAGGTCTAAAGTTATCAATGAAGCTGTCTGACATCGAGTACCAGGCGGATAACTCAAAGGCCACTTTCTATTATTCAGCAGACGAACGTGTTGATTTCCGAGAGCTTATAAAAATATTGGCCACTGAGTTCAAGATCAGGGTAGAAATGCGCCAAATAAGCTTAAGGCAAGAGGCCGGGCGATTAGGTGGTATTGGCTCATGTGGGCGAGAATTATGTTGTTCTACCTGGCTGTCTAATTTCAAAAGTGTTTCTACCAGCGCCGCTCGCTATCAAAACTTGTCATTAAACCCCAGCAAACTCTCCGGGCAATGTGGCAGGCTCAAATGCTGCCTCAATTATGAGCTGGAAACTTACATGGATGCGCTTGAAGATATACCTACTCTCGGGCGTCCGCTGCAAATAGAAAAAGGTAATGCCAAACTGCAAAAGACAGATATTTTTAGGCGTATAATGTGGTTCGGCTATGATGACGAAAATGCCTGGCATCCAATACCTGTGGATAGGGTGAAACACATTATGGCGCTAAACAATAAAGGCAAAAAACCGGCCTCACTGCTGGAAGATGATGTACCTGGCAAAGACGATTCAGCGCTCAATAGCGATCTCGAACGTCTTGATAATAAATTCAAACAGGGGCCGAAAAAGAAAAAGCGCAGAAAGAAACGCAGAAACTTCAGAAAGGGCTCTGAAAAAGACCAAAAGAATAAATGAGGATATTTTTTTTCTTAATTCTTATTATGCTGGCATTCCAGGCATGTGATGAATCCCGCATCTATGAGCGAAACATAGACCTTGCTGACAAAACATGGTTATCCGACAGCACTTTAAATTTCAGATTTGAAGTTGACTCCAGCGTGCAAGCTGTTAATCTTTATTATAACGTCAGAAATAGTCTTTCCTATCCTTTCCAAAATCTTTACATAAAGTATACTTTAGAAGACACCCTGGGAACTATCTTTAATCAAGAGCTTGTAAACCAAAACTTGTTTGATATAAAAACCGGAAAACCTTTTGGGTCTGGTATAGGCGATGTGTTTGACCATCAGTTTGAACTACTAAGGGATTTCAAATTTGAGAAGGACGGAAAATATCAGGTTAGTATTCAGCACTACATGCGGCCTGATACACTAAGGGAAATTATTTCTGTAGGGATAAGATTGGAGCATTCGACTCCGGAATAATCAAGTATGCCAATGATCATTTGCGATTATCACAACTACTTCTAACTTTATCCCCTGGATAAATACTTATGAGAATTATAATAGCTGGTGCCGGAGATGTGGGCTTTCATTTGGCAAAGCTTTTGGCCTACGAGGAGCAAGATATCATTCTTATAGATAAAGACGCCAACACCTTAAAGCAAGCTTCTCAAAATCTTGATGTAGGCACTATTAAGGGCAGCTCTACCTCTTATCAAATTCTTGACGATGCCGGCATTCAAAATGCTGACCTGTTGATAGCCGTCACCTCATCCGAAGAAACAAACCTGACTACCGCCATAATAGGCAAGTATTTAGGGGCCAAACGTACCGTAGCACGTATTGAAAATGTAGAGTACCTGCTAAATAAGGAAAAGCTGGACCTCAAGGAATTAGGAATAGATGAAATCATTTCTCCAGAGTCTCTTGCCGCTAAAGAAATCAAAAGGTTACTCAAAGAAATCGCACTTACCGATACTTTCGATTTCGATGAAGGAAAACTCTCACTTATCGGTGTAAATGTTGATGAAAACAGTCCTATTGCCGGTAAAACACTAATAGAAACTGCACACTTAAATCCGAATCATAACTTCGTTACCGTAGCTATTCTTAGAAATAACGAAACCATTATTCCAAGAGGCGAAACGGCCTTCATGCAAGGTGATCATGCCTATTTTATTACACAACCCGATGGTGTAGACCGTGTGCTTTCCCTCTCCGGAAAACGGAAGCAGGGCGTAAAAAACATCATGATACTAGGTGGTAGTAAGGTGGGTTTTCATGCCGCCAAGCGCTTGAGCCGTAAGTTCAATGTCAAGCTGATTGAGAGCAACAAAGAAAAGTGTTTCGAATTTGCCGATGAACTCAAAAATGTGATGGTAATCAATGGTGATGGACGCGATGTTGATCTATTAGAAGAAGAAGGCATCCAGGAAATGGATGCATTTATTGCGGTAACCGGAAACTCAGAAACCAACATCATTTCATGCCTGGTGGCTAAAAATCATGATGTAAAAAAAACGGTTTCACTTGTTGAAAATATAGACTACATCCACTTATCTCAAAATATCGGTGTAGATACAATGATCAATAAAAAGCTTATAGCGGCTAACTTCATTTTCAGGTACATAAGGCAGGGCGATGTGATCAACCTCACAAGCATACATGGGGTAGATGCCGAGATTTTGGAATTCATTGTTAAGGCAGAGTCTAAAATTACCGAAAAAATGGTTCGCGATATGGAGTTCCCCAAAGAGGCCATTATCGGTGGGGTGGTAAGAAATGGCGTAGGCTATACGGCTATGGGTGACTTTCAATTTAGGCCTAAAGACCGGGTGGTCGTGCTTTGCCGGCCACAGTGCATTCATGCGGTTGAAAGCTACTTCATGTGATGCGATTCAATCTTCGCCTCATAGGAAATGTCCTGGGATTGCTATTATTTCTTAATGGCTCCTTTATTTTGCTTTGTATCCCCTTTTCAATCTATTATCATGAACCCTGGCTGCCTATATTGGCTTCCGGTTTAATAACTTCTGCCACCGGCGCAGTACTGTGGTATCTGACAAAAAGGAATAAAAATAAGGAGCTTAAGAAAAAAGACGGATACTTAATAGTCACACTCGGATGGTTATTTATGTCGCTGTTTGGCACATTGCCATTCATCCTATCGGGCGCTATTCCTGACTTTACAGATGCCTTTTTTGAAACTATTTCCGGTTTCACAACCACAGGAGCATCTATTCTAACCGATATAGAGAGTACGCCCAAAAGTATCTTATTCTGGAGAAGCTTAACGCAATGGATCGGGGGAATGGGAATAATTGTTTTGGCTGTTGCCATACTCCCGCTTTTAGGTATTGGAGGAATGCAGCTCTTCATAGCGGAGGCGCCCGGAATAAGCCCGGATAAAATGAAGCCCCGG
>JBCDHA010000096.1:0-9338 GCA_038750705.1 Bacteroidota bacterium | reverse complement strand
TAGCAGAGTCAAGCGATTCGAGGAAAGCCTGTTCATCCGGTTTGTTTCCAGAACCACATGCAGCTAAAAAAGCTAAGGCACCCAAAAAAAATAAATTCCTCATATCTAGTAGTAAATGATTTTAACAAAAATATAAATAACAACATCTATTACAAACATATATTCCTAATCAACGCTATTCGCGGGTAAATACCCCTATTTCTTGCCAAACTTAATTTTTCCAAAGGCATCAAGCCCTTTTCTTAAAAGCTCGAAATACAACGTAAGGTATAGCAACGCTGTCATCAGCCATATAATAATTATATTGAAGCCGAATGTGCCGAAATAAGAACCGGCGAAATGTTTTTGTGGAGCAAAGAAATGAGCTCTGTAGTCTAACAGATGTTGTGGATTAGGGTCATTAAAGATAGGGTTGTATTGTTGAATAAGCTGACCGTTGAACTCAATGATTCGATCTGTTTCTGCCACGTTTTGAACAAGATCAGCCAAGCTTTCATTAAAATACGTATTCTTATATTCATTCAGATTATAGCCTTCGTTTTCACCCAATTGAAACATCTTTTGTTCTTTGGCTGCTACTATTTTATTGTAGACACCTTGGTAATGCTTCTTCAATTTTTGAAGGTAGTTTGAGAGCTTCTGATCTGTATCTGGCGAGTAATTTTCAATAGTCAAGCCATCAATATCCAAATCTTCTAACCCTTCTTTAAAGTCTAACTTGTTAATCTCATTTTTTAATATGGAGAGGTCAACCTTTACGGTATTCTGGGTTTCTACATCGTCACTGTTGTAATTTTTGGCTACTGATTCCTGTTTTCTTTTAAGTTCTTCAGCAATGTAAGCTGCCTTAAAATCAGCTTGTGATTCATATTTGTCAAAATCAAAGTATGGGTCTTCGAATGAATTATTTTTATATTGATAAACGGCCATGGCTTCGTAAGCCCACCTGGAAGCCATAAAATCTGCTACTATGGGTACCTTGCCTTTAGTGCTGAGAACATTATTTAACTTATCGAAACTAAACAATAAACCACTTAAAATCATCTGGGGGATGAGCAGCAAGGGAATCATTACATATACGGTGACGGCGCTGTTAAATGCACTTGAAATGTTAAGGCCCAGTACATTAGCCAGGCAAGAACACGTGAATAGTACTAGCCAAAATGCAAAAGTCATTTCCCTGATTTCCAATAGTAAATGACCGACAATAACGAATGAAAGGGTTTGAATAGCGGATAGAAGAAACAATATCGAAAGCTTGGAAACCAAATAGGAACTCCAGCTTAAATTAAGGAAGCTCTCTCGTTTTAGGATTTTCCTATCACGAATGATTTCCTCAGCGCTAACGGTAAGGCCCATAAAAAGAGCCACAATTATACTCATAAGCATAAAGGCGGGTATATTCTCATTAAAGCGAAAAATATACTCATCACCATAAGGTGAGCTTTTATATCTGATTATAAATGCGAGTATAAGCGCTAAAAGCGGAGCTTCAAGCAAATTAATTAACAGGTATTGCTTGTTACTTATTTTAGAAATTAGATCACGAGTAGTAAAAATAAACGCCTGCTTGATTTTGTTTGGAATGTCCAGTGACTGCGGCGGCTCGTCGTTTACGTTAACTACTTCTTCAATCTCAAAGTTTTCGGTAAAGCTTTCATTCCATCCTTTTGGATTGACCTTTCTTTTATTGGTGAGTTGGCCGTATTCATCTACCACCTTCGCCTCTATGATATTAAAGATCTGTTCAGGGTTTACGTTACCGCATGTCTCACATTGCCCGCGTTCACTATCAACCTGGTTTGTGGCTCTTTTGAAATAGGTGACAGCTTCTACAGGATTGCCATAAAACACAGGAAATCCACCGGTATCCATTATGTACATTTTGTCAAACATCTTATAGATGTCTGATGAAGGTTGATGAATAACCACAAAAATGAGCTTCCCTTTTAATGAAAGTTCCTTAAGAAGGTCGATAACATTTTCAGAATCGCGTGATGAGAGCCCTGATGTTGGTTCATCTACAAACATCACGGCTGGTTCTCGGATAAGCTCAAGAGCAATATTTAAACGCTTCCTTTGGCCACCACTTATGGTTTTATCCAGAACGCTACCAACTCGTAAATCTTTTCGTTGGTCAAGACCAAGACTTTCCAGCACGTCTATTACTCTTTTATCAAGCTCTTCCTCTGAAAAGCCTGCAAAGCATAACTTGGCGTTGTAGTAAAGATTTTGGTAAACGGTAAGCTCTTCGATCAATAAATCATCCTGGGCCACATAGCCGATGACACCATGGATTCTGTCCTTTTCGGTATTCGTATCAAACCCGTTGATTTTTATGCTACCTTTTGTTGGAGTTTCAATACCTGCCAATACATTCAGCAACGTAGTTTTTCCAGCTCCGCTGGCGCCCATAATGCCGATCAGCTTGCCGGGGCCTTCGGAAATTTTAACGTCCCTAAGCCCAAGTGCTCCATTCGGGAATCTGAATTCTTCAATATGTGCATTGAAAGAAAGCTTTGTGGTACGCAGCTCCTCATTAAATATAGTGGTAAGGTCACTGTAGTATAATGCCGATCCCAAAGGAGTTTTAATGGTACTACCATGTGAAAATAAATAGACACGATTCGGAAGCATTATGAATGCATTCAAAACAATGTCATCATCGCCCATATACTTCGTAAAGTACATGTCCACACTATTGACTTTGAGGAATATAACATTGCCATTTATATCACTGGAATAGTGCTTGGCATTTTCAAGCGTAGAGGTGTTATTGGCATTAACAAGAAGTAAATCGGAGAAGTCGAGCGCCTCGGTTTTATCTTGGATAACAAAACTCTCAATAAGCTTATATTCATCTTTTACTATATTAAAGACAGTACTTATCGTATCAATAATCTCCATTCTCTGTGGAGTAAAATTCTTATCTGAACCTACCAACTCAAGAATTTTTATCAATACAACTACCTTTTGTTTTTGAGTAAGCGTTTTGTTGATCTTTTTACATAATCCAAGCGTTTTTACAGAGTCACGAACGGAGGTTAATCTCCTTTTTTTGGAAGGTTCTTCGGATTCTTTAGATTTATCCTTAGAATAACCTGAAAATTTATCATATAACTCAAGATATTCGTTTACCGTCTCTTGGTCTAGCTCTTGCTTAAAAAAGCTAATTACGAATTGCCTTTCTTTTTCAGTAACACCACCATCCTGTTTGGTAATGATGGCAAAAAGTTGAGTCAGTGCCTTTAGGATTTCCTCACTCATGAATAGTTACGGGTTATTATGCAAACCCTTTAGTTTAAAAAATGCTTAATGCGCTCAGTGTTTCAATAGGTTTTAAACTCAAATGGAATTTCCACGAGCTCAGAGAATTCTTCTCCAGCTTCTTCCATGTCCTCATCGTCTTCATGAAAATACCACATGATAGTTGTACCATCAATATCTTCCAATGCGGAAAGTACGTCAAGAATCAATTTTGATGAAGCGGTATTAAAATATTCAAGTTTAAATACAAACTCAGTAGATGGATTAGGCCCACCGGCATATTCTTCTATCCAGTCTAATACAGGTTGATAAAATTCCGCAGAATCTTCGGGTAGTGATCTGCCTGAAATTTCGTAAATGCCGTTCCCTTTATCCAGAATTATTTTTGGGGTATCTTCAGTTCCTTCTAGATTTAATATTTCCATTATGGTCTAATTTAAAAATTTGGGATGTCTATTGATTATAATCTTGAAATGGATGCTTTGAGGCAGAAAAACTTGGTGCCATCGCCTGTATCAATGAAGTCATAGGCAAGTGGGTTACCAGATTTGCGGGCCATGTCTACAAAACCAAGGCCTGCACCTCCTTTATCTGATATTTCTGTGTTTTTAATGATCTCCTTATACAAGCTCTTAAGCCCATCTTTATCAAGACTATTAATTTGTTCTAGCTTACCTTTTAGTTTCTCGCTCTCTGCCGTTTCAATAGGATTGCCCGAAACGATAACGTATTCGTTTTCCAGCTTACCCACTATAAAAATAGCGGCGTTCTTTTTCTGAACTTCACCGGCGTGTTTGACAATGTTTTGAAGGCATTCCACCATGACGTTGAATACCTTTCTTTTAACTGTAGATTCTTCACCGGATGAGTCCATATTTCTTTCTGCCATGGCCAGAATGGATTTGGTGATCTCTTGCGTGAATTCGCCTTCATAAACCAATATCAGATTATGATCCAATAAGGTTTTGTGCAAATCAAAAATATACTGCATAAGTCTATTTTAGTTTATTGTTTAATACTCTTTAAGATGTATTAAGGTATGATAAAACTAGATATTACCTCCAAAATACACATTTAATCACTATGTCTAAAATTTTATACCGATTAATAAAACGTCATCGGTTTGTTTTTCATCACCTTTCCAACCTTCCCACTCGTTATCGAAAATTTGATAGGCTTCCCGCATCGATTTCTCGTGTATTTCAGCTATGAGATCACGCGTGCGTTTAGGGCCGAATTTTCTATTATCAGGGCCTCCAAACTGATCAGGAAAGCCATCTGAGCAGAAATAGATGGAGTCGCCTTTATTCAGTTTGGTTGAATAGGTTGTGAAATTTGTCTGGTTTTTATAAATGCCGCCACCGATTGCAAATTTGTTGCCTTTCACCTCTTCCATCTCGCCTTTCTTCATCATGTAGAGGGGTCTGTGAGCACCTGCATATTCGATTTCGCGTTTTTCCGAGTTGATTTTGCAAAGCGCAATATCCATCCCATCTTTCGTTTTAGAATCATCCTGATCCTGTCGCAAAGTTGTGGTTACCCCCTCATCCAATTGATCCAGAATTAGCCCCGGGTCCGATACCTTTCTGCTGCGCACGATATCGTTCAGCAAGAAATAACCTATCAATGACAAAAGAGCGCCCGGTACACCATGTCCGGTACAATCAACCGCTGCCATATAAATGTCATCCCCCATTTGTACGTACCATGGGAAATCGCCACTTACTACATCTTTGGGTTTATAGAGTATAAAGGAATCTGGTAAAACCCGGTTGATAACATTATTATTTGGGAGTATTGCGTTCTGTATTCGCTTGGCATAGTTGATGCTGTCCGCGATTTTTTTGTTTTTGTTTTGAATTTCCAGTTCAATGATTTTGCGTTCCGTAATATCGTGTGAAACTACAAGTACTGATTCTAATGTCTCTTGCTCATCAAATTCCGGAATTGCGTTAACCTGCATTACCCGGTCTCCCATTTCGGATGGAAAGTCCATTTCAGTAGAGACCTTATCATTGCTGGTGTTTACTTCTTCGACAATTTCCAGCCAGCGATCTAATATGGCATTATTAAGATCAAGCTCCCCGAACTTTTGATTCAGGTAGCTATCGGGAGCGTTACCTGTGTACTCCTCAATTACCGGATTGATATACGAGATAGAATCTTCTTCCAAACGGGTAATCAGGTCAGGAGAATTTTCAGAAAGCGCTTGCATTTTACTTCGCATGCGTTGCTCCTGTTCGGCTCTTCTGCGTTCTGTAATATTCGTAGAGTTCACGATTAAACCATGTATGGCAGGGTTAGACATAAAGTTGGTTCCTGTAGACTCTATCCAAATGTAATCTCCTTCCTTTGTTCTGTACTCGTACTGAAGCGTTACCTGCTCTTCCGGTTTATTTTTCAGGGTAGCGAACATTTTTTTAAAGGCCTTTTTAAATTCTTCACCAACCTTATCAAGGTCACTTTTACCCATCATTTCCTTTTGAGTGTAACCCAGAATAGGTTCAACGGAAGGACTGATATACCTTACAGTTTCATCTTCTTCATATATGGTTATTACTTCCGAGGCGTTTTCAAGTAGTAATTGCATCCTTTTCTGGGTGCGGTTCACCTCTTCAATTTGCTCCTCTAGTTTTGTATTGGATTTTTGAAGTTCTTCCTGTGTAGCCTGCATTTCTTCTGCGTTCTGACGAAGAATTTCCTGCTTTTCCTGAAGTTCTGAACTCATAGCTTGAGATTCAGATAACAGGAGCCTTGTTCTTTCATTAATTTTTATATTAAATACAGTACGCGCCAGAATTACACTCAATTCTTCAACAAACTTGACTTTGCTAGTGTCAAATTTTTTGAATCCGGCAAATTCAAGTACACCATATACTTTTTCTTGAGTTATGAGAGGAACAACGAGAATAGCTGTAGGACGCTGGTCGCCAAGAATCCCGGAAGTTATTGTCACATATTCAGCTGGAATTTCCGTTCTTAAAACGGTATCCATTTCTGCGGCAGCTTGACCTACAAGACCCTCCGCAAACCGGAAGCTCATTTCCAGATGCTTTTTACGATTATAGGCATAGCTGGCTTTCATATCAAGATGCCGATCCGTCTCATCATCGTTCGTTACATAGAATGCTCCCTGTACAGCGTCAATTTTACCTATGATATATTGGATGACTTCGTCACCAAGTTCATTAATATCGTTATGAGCTCGGAGAATCTCGCCAATTTCTGCCACTCCTGTTACAATCCAGTTTCTCTCTTTGTCACGCTTCTCTCCTTCTATGAGATTATCACGCATACCAACCAGGGCGTTACCAAGAGCATCATCTTGGCTTATGGGCTTGAAATTGGCATCAAAATTACCCTCGCCAATTTGCTGGGCGAAACCAGCCGTTTTCTTTAATGTTTGTACCAGATAGTTAAGACTATTGGCCATTAACCCTATTTCATCGTTGGATTTCTGGTTGATATTCTCAGGCAGAATACCATTACCCACCAACTCTAAAGTCGACTTGAGTGAGTCTAAAGCACCAGTAAGGTAACGTGAGAATATAAGAGAGGCTATTATGGTCAAAACTAAAAGAACAAGGCCCGAAACCACAAACTGTTGTGTTAGCCCGTCAATCTCTGCCAGTACTTCGGCGTCGTTAATCTTGACAATGAGGTTCCAACCTGCAGCGGCTACACCGGACCAAGCTGCAAGAACGGGCTCACCCGTGTAATCAATACCCATTGCCGAACCCGTAGGTTGTGAAAAGGACGAGGTGATCAGCTCGGCCTCACGACTACTTTTTTCGAACCATTTTAAAGAGGAGGTGGAATCGTTACGAAGAAGGTTCTGAAAATAGATATTTGATCTGACTGAGTCCAGTTGAGCGAGTATAGCTTCACCACTCTTACCCAAAGCTGTAGTGTCCTGGACAATATTGAATATATCATCAACATCTACTTTAATTAACAGTAAAAGTTGGGTTCCGCTGCCGGTATCTATAGGTCTGCCCGCATAAGATATATACTCACTACCTTGCTTAACCACATTACCTATATAAGTGCCTTTTTGCACTGCTGATATAGTTTTTCCGTCCGGATCGATAAAATTACTCCCGGGTCCCAGCGAAGTACTTGTAGAATATTTTATTACACCATTTGTTCCTGTTATGAATATATCGGGATAGCCGAAAGCTTGTTTCATTGAATTCAAAAACCCGGAAACATCGTAAGTTGGCTTTGCCGGTGCAAAATCAAAACCATCTTCAAAGGTAGTTTCTTCACTCCCTAAATCAGATTCGTCAAATTCATCAAATTCATCCGTTGCTTCATCAACGCTGACCACTCCGGGTTCCGGCGCGGCTACCGTTCCTTGTACAATAATTTCGTTCGTACTTAAAAAATTCAAACTGGCCTTAACCTGGTCAAAATAATGATTCAGCTTGCCGGCACGCTGCTGTGCGGTTACCAAAAGATTGTTGCTAAAGCGTTCCCTTATATCTCGTTTACTCACGTGGTATGATACATACCCTACTGCAAGCAGAGTAATGATCACCATAGCTATGACAAGACCTGTTATTTTTGTGCTTATTTTTATTTTTCTAAACATCGATCTTGGATTTTACTCTTTCTTAGTCTTTTTTACTGCCGTACTCTTTGCAGCAGGCTTTGCCTCGGTTAATTGAGCCATCACCACTTCAAAAGCTTTTTCTATACTACTTACCATTCCATTATTAAAAGGCGTAAATGAGGCAATTTCAGCTACGCCGTAAATACTACTCTTCTTCAGCACCGGCACAATTAACAAGTATCGAGGTTCGGCTTTACCCAGTCCGCTAACTATTTTTAAATAACCTTCCGGGACTTCATCAATATTTATCAGTCGCTTTTCACTTGCCACCTGCCCAACCAAACCTTCACCGAACTCAAAAGAAGGACGCTGGGTTTCACCCATAGAAAGGGCGTATGTAGCCGTCATTTGCAAGGTGTTTAAGCCCTTTTCTTTTTTTGCCAGATAAAACGCACCCAAGCCGGCCTCTAGTTCTTTACAAATTTCAACTAACGAAGTTTGAAAAAGCTCAGTTTCATTGCCCTTTTTGCCCTGGGCTAGTTTGCGGATTTTTGCGATATCAAGGTCAGTAAACTGTTGATCTTCTTCAGCTTGTTGTTCCTCAACGGTTTTCTCAGCTTTCTTTTCTACATAAACCACTTCCTCAGTTTTATTAGTAAGCAAATAAAATAAGCTTCCTAATCCAACCAACAGAGTTACAGTTACAGTGAGGAAAAGTCTTGTTAGCACTCCATCCGCCTGCCCTATGCTATGCAGTCCAAGAGCCCCGCTTTCCGTAAGGTCATCGGAAAGACTAAATGAAAGAAAAGCTGTAATAATAGTGCAAATGAGATAGAGCACCACCAGTAACAAACCTAACCTCTGTCTGTTGAACTTCATGTTTTGTATAGTTTATGTAATTCATTCAATAATTGCACAATTTGCTCAATTCTAAGCACATGATCAATGGTTGTTAAACTCATAGCCGCCTTAGGCATGGTGTCAATCATGCACTCTGTGGGTTCTTGCACTACCGTTAATCCACCTTTGTTTTTGATATATTTCATCCCGAGGCCACCGTCCTTATTCGCTCCTGACAAAAGAATACCAATAAGTTTATTCCGATAAACGTAAGCACAGCTGCCCAATGTAATATCAATGGCCGGTCTGGAATTATTGATCATTTCTTCCGTAGATAAGCTGAAGTAATTCCCCAACTCTACTGACATATGGTAGTTTGCCGGAGCAAGGTATACATGGCCCTTTTTAATGTTTTGCTTATCATACGGTTCTGTCACTTCTACCATACTTTTTATGGACAAAGCTTCGACAAAGCCATTTCTTACATGCTTTAACCGATGAAGGCACATAATTATAGGCAAAGGAAAATTAGATGGTATACTGGATAGGATTTTTACAATACCCTGGAAGCTACCGGCTGAACCACCTATTACTACGGCCTTGTATCTATTATGTAAATTAAATTTTGACATTACTAACAGACAGTGGCCTTAATCTTTAATCTTTTTATAGACCT